>JAGLUD010000408.1 GCA_023134935.1 Paracoccaceae bacterium
TTTATCGCGCCAATTGACTTTGAATACCCGTTGCACATTTTGCAACACCCAATAAACCGCCCGATCGCCCGCGCCGTCTGACAAGCGGTATTTGGCAGCGACACACCTCAGGGTTCGGGCCTTGGCGCGGTAAATCCGTCCTCACAGTTATAGGTGGTTTCTAAC
The DNA here is from genome assembly GCA_023134935.1 of Paracoccaceae bacterium. Taxonomy (GTDB): domain Bacteria; phylum Pseudomonadota; class Alphaproteobacteria; order Rhodobacterales; family Rhodobacteraceae; genus NORP23. Next base: position 166 of record JAGLUD010000408.1, read on the forward strand.
CCGAAGCACCGAAATCATGGCCAATCCGGCCTCCCCGAGTATTTTCTGGTTTCAAGGCGCGGGTTTCCCCCGAACGTCTCTTTTTTTGTGGCATTTTTTCTTCGGCAGTGCTCACTTCGATCCTGATGCGTGCATCAATCGACCATCAAGAGCGATAAACCACGGCCCATCGCCGCCCGACATATTAATCCGAATTGTTAGCAACGTTGCGCACGCAGTATCAGCTAACAACTCTCTTTGCTGTTGGCCGAATGCCCTTAGAGAACCTAGTACGACTGTTGTGATACCTCTGCGGTCGATAGCTTGAAAACTCCACTATCTCCCAAATTTCAAAAGTATGTGCTAACGTCAGCAGCATTAAATCAAAGAAGCATTACCATCCAGACTATCCAACATTTAACCTGAGGATATCAGTATGCGAATTGCAGTTATGGGGGCTGGCGCCCTTGGCGGATATATCGGCGGGCGTTTGGCAACAGCCGGACACCAGGTAACCTTGATCGCACGGGGCGCTCACCTTGAAGCTCTTCAATCTAACGGCTTACGAATTCAAAGCCCAAAAGGCGACCTTCACCTGCCCGAAATTGATGCCACCGACGACCCCTCCTCTGTTGGTAAGGTCGATGTTGTCATGTTTATGGTCAAAAACTACGATGTCGAAGACGCCGCCCATGGAATCAAGCCAATGCTAGGCGCGAAAACTATGGTGGTGACTTGTCAGAACGGCATCTCCGCATGGGAGCGGTTAGGAAAGATAATCGGCGTAGAAAAGGTACTCCCCGGTGTGGTTCGATTTCCGGCAAATATCGCTTCGCCGGGCGTTATTCGACACACCGCAGAAAATGACACTGTATCATTCGGCGAAGTGGATGGATTAGCCTCAAAGCGCTGCCAAAATTTCAAAGACGCATTGATCGAGGCTGGAATAACCACGATCATTCCCGACAATATTATCCACGACCTATGGACCAAATTCATTGTCCAAAGTGCGTTAAGCTCGATGACTGCTCTAACCCGGTTAGATATCGGTCCGATTAGGGATAATCCGGCCAGTAGGCAGCTTTTCCTAGATGCGATGAATGAGGCTGACTTGGTTGGTCGAGCTGTGGTTCCAGAACTTCCTCTAGGAAATGTCGAGCAAAGCTGGAAGTTCATGGGCACTCTTCCACGGACAATGCATGCCTCCATGCTGGACGACCTCAATAACGGAAAACCGATCGAGGTTAATTATCTCAGCGGAGAAGTCGTTCGACTTGGCGAATTGTATGGAGTTCCTACACCAATTCACAACGTGTTGAACGCCGCGCTTCAACCCTACTTGAATGGACTGCCAGCCTGACGTGATCACGCCTGAAGTTCGCGAAATAGCGTCGCGCCGTTAACGCAGCGATTGAGGTCGACTGATTTATCCTAATAGGCGACATCAAACGTCAATGCCGCCTATAGTAATTTTCCTGCTAAGCCTTACGCCAGCGCTTCATCACAGCGCCCACAAACACCTTCATGTTCATGCTTTCCAACGTCCGGCAGAACTTTCCAGCAGCGCAGGCACTTCTCGCCCTCGGCTTTTTCGAATTCCACTCCAACGTCTGCAACCTCTGGCAAACGGAATGCACGGTCCGGCAGTGGATCGCTGCTCAACGACACGCCCGACGTAATGCACACATCCGCAAAATCGACGCTTTTGACAATCGCCAGCATGTCCGCATCACGGATATGCACGGTCGGCGCGGCCTCTAATGACGCGCCGATAACCTTGGCCGTCCGTTCGATTTCAATCGCGCCTGTTACGACACGGCGAACTTGCCGGACAACGTCCCACTTAGCGGCCAACTCATCATCGCGCCACGCGGCAGGCGTTTCAGGGAAGTCCAGCATATGCACGGAGCTCTCAGCCCCCGGGAAGCGTTGCAGCCACACGTCTTCCATCGTGAAGGTCAGCATCGGGGCAAGCCATGTCGTCAAACGGTGGAACAGAATATCCAGCACGGTGCGCGCCGCGCGCCGTTCGATCGAGTTCCCATCACAATACAAAACGTCCTTGCGAACGTCGAAGTAGAAAGACGACAGATCCACGGTGCAGAACTGGAACAGCTTCTGGAAAACCCCTTGGAAATCGTACGACGCATAACCATCACGCACCACGTCATCCAATTCGGATAGACGATGCAGAACCCAGCGTTCAAGCTCTGGCATGTCGGCCACGTCAAGGCGCTCGACTTCATCAAAATCGTTCAAGTTTCCCAGAATAAACCGCATCGAATTCCGCAGGCGACGATAGCTATCCGCCACACCTTTCAGAATTTCGTCGCCGATCCGCTGGTCGTTGGTGTAATCCACCTGCGCCACCCAAAGGCGCAGAATATCGGCGCCGTATTGGCGGATAACCTGCTCCGGCGCGATGGTGTTGCCGATGGATTTGGACATTTTCATGCCCTTCGCATCCAGCGTAAATCCAGCTGTAATCACACCGCGATACGGCGCACAGCCCTTGGTTCCGACAGATTGCAGCAACGACGAATGGAACCACCCGCGATGCTGGTCGGTACCCTCAAGATACACATCAGCGATCCCGTCAGGCGAGCCATCTTCGCGGTCGCGAATAACAAACGCATGGGTCGAACCTGAGTCGAACCAAACATCAAGAATGTCTGAAACCAGCTCCCACTGATCCGCATCGGCCACGCCTTCAAGGAAGCGCTCCTGCGCCCCGTCAGCAAACCACGCATCGGCACCTTCTTCACGGAAAGCCGCAGCAATACGGGCGTTAACTGCCTCGTCCCGCAGGATTTCAACGGTTCCGTCACCGTTATGTTTAATGAAACAAGATAACGGCACACCCCACGCGCGTTGACGTGACATCACCCAATCAGGGCGGTTCTCGATCATCGAATACAGACGGTTGCGGCCGGATTTCGGAGTCCAGTTCACATTGTCGATCTCGGTCAAAGCACGCTGGCGGATGGTCTTGCCGTGCGTGTCCATCCCGTCGTTGAGTTCCTTATCAATCGCTACAAACCACTGCGGCGTATTGCGGAAAATGATCGGAGCCTTCGATCTCCACGAATGCGGATAGCTATGCTTAACCCGCCCACGCGCGATCAAGGCATTTGCCTCTACCAGCTTGGATATCACAGCTTGGTTCGCCTTGCCCTCCTTGCCTTTGCGGTTGAAAACCTCGAGGCCAGCGAAGAACGGTACGAATTCCTCAAACGCGGATTCCTCGTTGACGTTGTGGGTCATACGATCAGTCCAACCGCGCTTGGTGAAGCATTCGTAATCGTCCGCACCGTGCGATGGCGCCGTGTGCACAAAGCCCGTTCCGGCCTCGTCTGTAACGTGGTCCCCGTCGATCATTGGCACGCCTTCGGGGTAGTCCCAAAATGGGTCCATGTCAGCGAAAGGATGTTTGCATTCTATGCTATCCAGATCATTTGCTGTAACATCAAACAATCGGGTGAATTTTGTAACTCGGGATTTATCCAGTGCATCCTCAGCCAGCGCATCGGCAAAAATGAACAGGTCGCCCACTGCGGTCCAACTTTCTTCTTCAGTCTCTTCAACCTTATAAAGCCCGTAATCGATTTTAGGGTTATAGGCCACGGCCTTGTTCGATGGAATCGTCCAAGGGGTCGTCGTCCAAATTACGATACTTGCAGACCTAATTTTGTTATTTCGGTCACCCTGCTCAGCTGGCGTACCCGCGTGATGCAAAGTTCCATCGTTATTCAGCGCAATAATACTTGGACCTTTTACAACCGGAAACTTAACCCAAATCGTATGACTCTGATGATCGTGATACTCGATCTCCGCCTCGGCCAGCGCGGTTTTCTCTACCGGAGACCACATCACCGGCTTCG
>JAGLUD010000409.1 GCA_023134935.1 Paracoccaceae bacterium
TGGGACATGTGGGTTGATCCCTCGGGTAATGTCACGAAGCTGCTGATACTGGCTGTGATCTATATGGTTCTGTATTTTGTGGTCGGGTATTACACGGCGTGGCAGGTTCCCGGGCTTCGCGAATTCTATTCCGGTTCGATAGAGCTTATGCCGTTTGGGTCGCATCTTTGGGATGTACTGCGCAATGACATTGCATTGCCGGTATTCCAGATCGTGCGCGGCCTGATGTGGGCCGGCCTCGGGTACGCGGCGATTGTCGGGTTGGGGAATGCGAAAGCGTGGGAGCGGTTTATTCTGGTTGGCTTGATCCTGAGCGTCGGGCTGGCAACGCCGTTGCTTGTGCCGAATGAATTTATGCCACCCGTGGTGCGAGGTGGGCACTTCTTTGAACTGCTGGCCGAGAACTTCGTGTTCGGGGTTTTGGTCGCGCTGTTCTTCCGGCCTAGGGCGCGGGGGTAGCTACAGACAGTCAAGCTCTCTCAAATCTAGTATATGGATCCAGAGAGAGTTTGGTGTCTTGTTGTGACTAAGAAGCCCCATTTCTGCTAGCGAAATTTGAAAGGCCACAAGAACCCTGTTACCTAAATTGGGATAAAAGGGGTGCTTCTTTTTTTCATCAGTCAGAACGACACCGTCCAACCCAATAAGTCTCCAGTAATCATACTGGGGATCAATTTGGTCAACCGGATTGAGTGATCCCATGAACGAGACCAATTTAACCTTTGAATTTATCAAATATACAGAGCCTCGTTTAAAACTTGGTGTCAGTGCGATACGTCATTTTGAGAACAATTTTGTCACAAAAAAACGGCGGTCTGGATTGCTCCAGCCGCCGTTAAAATTCTTTGTGGTAGGCGCTATGCCCCACCAACTAGCTTAATCAACTAGCGCAAGATCTGTAGCAGATTCTTTACCGTTACGGCCTGTTTCCAGTTCGAACGTTACTTTCTGGTTGTCGTTCAGACCGGAAAGGCCTGCGCGTTCAACTGCAGAAATGTGTACAAACACGTCGCTGCCGCCGTTGTCTGGTGCGATAAAGCCGTAGCCTTTAGTTCCGTTAAACCATTTTACTGTGCCCGTAGCCATCAGTAGTACTCCTAAGATATTACCACCCACGAAATGCGGTGGCTTGGTGCGGTTTGTCTTTTGTAGTGAACCGTCTGTCTTCAAAGGAGGGTCATCGGGTCTGCAAAAACTTACTTCACGAGGCGCATATGGCCTATGTCTTTTGATAAATCAAGGTTTATATGCATTTAAGTTCCCAACTTAAGGATTTGTTAATGCAGCTATATGGTCTGAAAACTTGTGATACGACCCGTAAAGCCCTCAAGACTTTGCGTGAGGCGGGGCTAGAGGTGACATATATTGATGTACGCAGTGATGGTGTGCCTGCGAATCTACTTAGTTGGCTTCTCGTCGCTTTTGGTGAGGAGCTTGTAAATAAGCGATCAACAACGTGGCGCGGGTTAAGTGATTCTGCGCGGGCAGGGGATGCGCATGAATTGCTGCTGGCGCACCCGACATTAATGAAGCGCCCCGTCATTCATACGGACGAGGACTTTTATCTGGGATGGGGGAAAGATGTGCAGGCGCAACTGCTGGACTAATTCGTATGCTTGGCTCTTGATTTGAGTGCGCGTTTATACAAACGCATCGACAGAACGAACAAGGTGCCCCCACCGAGCATTATGATGCTGAATATGGGCATTGCATAACCTGCGCCATGCGCTGCGGCTTCGTACCAAAGGGCGAGGCCTGCGATAAAGACTGATTGTGCGATGACGTTGTCTTCGATCAGCAAAGCCCGCTTCCAAAGAAATTCCATGTCGGCTGTGGAATTGCGCCAATTGGCCAAACGCGGCAACAGACGCGGAGTCTTGTTGCAGTATGCTGTGTACTCCTCGCCGAAGCGGCCTTGCAGGTAGTTTTCCTCGCTAAAGATTATCGAATAGTAAACGAACAGGAATAGTGCGATGCCGCCAATAACCACTGGCCACGCGCCGTGCAGGAGGAAGGCACCTATATAAATCGCCAAATTCCCCAGATAGAGAGGGTTGCGGCAAAGCCCGAACATGCCTTTGGTGTAAAGCTCGTCTGCATGAACGACCTTAGCGATGCCATTGCGACGGACCAAAACATATCCGATTACCACCAAGCGGATCAGCACGCCCGACAGGATGAGCAGCAGCGCGGTTATATCAACAAAGTGCTCTAGCGTGGTGCTTCCGAAAAATGTTTGCGCTGGGCTAACGGCGATGAACAATAGCAACATCGTTAGGGGAAACAGGTAGTCACGCCAGCGGAAAATGAATCCGCCGATTTTAATCATAGTGGTTTTCAAAAGTTTGCTCCGAGTATTCAGTTGTTGTGTCATGAATGGCATAGGAGTGCGCGTAATGGCAACTGGCTAGGCAAGAAATCGCACGCACTATTGTCGGAGCTGATGGCAGACCCTAGATATAATCTGAAACTTAACGGGAGCATTAAATGAAGAACGCAGCGATGGTATTGGGGATTATCGGCGGGATCGTCGGTATGATTGTGGGGTTCTTCGTTTACGGTTGGGTAGTGTTCACCGATTGGTTCAACGGCGAGGTCGCCAATACAATTGAGGTTTCCGCGAATGCTGGGCGTTGGCAGTTGGTTGGACTGGTGGCTCCTATACTGGCGATTGCTGGTGGGGCTATGTCGAACGACCGGCCCATTATCGGCGCAGCGCTGATGTTTGTATCGGCAGCGGGCATGTATTGGGGATTGGGATTCGGCGTCTTTACTATGTTCCCCATTGCGATGTGTGGTTTGGCAGGTGTCCTGGGCATGGCTGGGGCAGGTGCTAAGGAGTAAAAGCCTTTGTAATTGGACCTCCGCACCATGGATTTGAAACAATACAGAAGGTTAGGAGTCGTGTTCGGACATAAAATTACTTTCCCGAATTAAATTGATAAAAGGTGATT
>JAGLUD010000041.1 GCA_023134935.1 Paracoccaceae bacterium
ATGTAATTTCTTTCCAAGGTGAGCCCGGCGCGTACTCCCATCAAGCATGCGTAGAGATGTTTTCAGACATGGAAGCACTGCCGTGTAACACCTTTGAAGGCGCAGTTGCTGCGGTCAAAGAGGGACGTGCTGGATTGGCGATGTCGCCTGTCGAAAACTCGACTTACGGGCGCGTTGCGGACATCCACCATTTGTTGCCGGAAACGGGTTTGCACATCATCGGTGAACACTTCGTGCGCGTTCACATCAACCTGATGGTGGTTCCGGGCACCAAGCTGGAACAGGTCAAACACGCGATGAGCCACACGGTCTTATTGGGGCAATGCCGTTCGTTCCTGAAAGAACATGCGATCTTGCCGCGCACTGGGGTGGATACCGCTGGATCTGCGAAACAGGTGGCCGAGGATGGTGATCCTGAAATGGGGGCGCTTGCGTCTGAACTGGCAGGCTCGATCTACGGGCTGGAAACTTTGGCCGAGAATATCGAGGATAACCAGCACAACACCACGCGGTTTCTGGTAATGGCGCCGGAGCCTAAACGCCCGACGGGCGAGGGGCTTATGACGACCTTTGTGTTTCAGGTTCGCAACATTCCTGCCGCGCTTTACAAGGCCATGGGCGGGTTTGCGACTAATGGTGTGAACATGGTGAAGCTTGAGAGCTATATGGTCGACGGTAACTTCACCGCAACGCAGTTCTATGCGGATATCGAGGGGCACCCCGGTGACCCAGCCGTTGACCGCGCGCTGGAAGAGTTGGGCTATTTCACGACGCATCTGGATATTCTGGGCGTTTACCCGATGGATGGGTTTAGGAAGTCGGTTTAGGGCCGCTTCAGTGTAATCCTTATTACAGTGCATTCGCGTATCATGCCGTAGCGCAAAAGTCTGCGGCGAGCCCATATCGACCCGATGCAAGTACTCTTGGGTAATAGAATATCAACTTATTTCACCCCCATCACAACGTTGACTGCATCGGGATATACAATCTGGTCGCCTACGATGTGATCTCTAAGTGTTTGCGAAACGTCGGCGATAAGTGCTTCTTTTTCCTCATCGGAAAGACTGTAAAAAGATTCTGATATTGGCATTGAACCGAGATGTAGCGGAACAAATTTTGCGGCCAAAGGAACTTTGATTGACAATTCTTGGCGAATAACCGCAACTTTTTGAAATCCGGCTTCGGACAATGTTTGTGTTAGAATTTTCGCTGACGGAGTTTCACGTTGGCTGCGCTGTACTTTGGCAATATCGGGCGAGATGAACTTTTCGACCGCCGAGCAGATCGCTTTGGTATAGGCACTGTGCCCATCCCATACAGACATCGCGATACGTCCCTCAGGTGCAAGTACACGTTGAAACTCTTTTAAAGCGGCACGCTTATCGGGGAAGTAGTGGTACCCGTGTTGAGATATTATGGCGTTGATAGTGTTAGATGCTAATCCGGTTCCTGCAACATCACCTTCCATCCATGTAATATCCATTTCTGGTGCGAGTTCATGTGCCTTCTCAAGCATACTTGCGTTGATATCCAGCCCTATTACGCTACCGTTCGCCCCGACGTCCCGCTTAGCAAGCCGAGTTGTGACACCCGTACCACAAGCTACATCCAAAACGGATTCTCCCGCGTTCAGTGAAACCAGTTTCAACAGCTCAACGGCCCATCGTCCCATCCACAGCGGCACCATAGTGTTTTCATAAATATCAGTAGCATTACCCGACAGCTGAAATGACATTGGACACCCTCCCTAAGGATTTGTGCACCTAGAAATACACGCCTGTAATGCTAAGCGGTCGGTTCGATGAATGTCAACTTTGTCGCCGTATCCGTCATTCACGACTTCACACTTGGGCGCGATATTCCTTCGCCAGTCGCTTCGCGAACTTACCCATCTCGGCATTCATACGCTTGTTGATACGTCGGCGTGCCAGTCGGATTGTGTTGAACACCAGACTGGTTGCAAAGCTGCGGGATTTGGCGACCACTAGCAGTTCAAGCCGACAGGATGTGTCCGACACAGGTTTGATGGTCAGGGACATGATGCCCTCGTATTTCAAGCTAGCGGATTTGTAAGACAGGGTACGCGGCTGAAGGTATTCGCTTAGCTCTGCCGAAAAGCGCCGTACACG
>JAGLUD010000410.1 GCA_023134935.1 Paracoccaceae bacterium
TGCCATCCTTGGCTGGGGGTCTCTAATATGGGATCTCGAGATCTTAACGCCGCACACGACCGGAGATTGGCTGATGGAGGCCGGCCCTCGACTGCCGATGGAATTCAGTCGGATTTCTCCGAAACGGAAGTTCGGGTTAGTGGTTTGCCTTGATCCGGTGGTTGGAATGGATTGCACAACAAATGTTATCCAATCCACCAAACCTGATATCATGCACACAATCGATGATTTGGCCGCGCGCGAACGTGCGCCGCTAGATTTGATTGGGGCGGTCCATTGCAGCGGCCTCCAAAAAGGCCGGATGCCCGAGGTTTGCAGCGCTGTGTCAGATTGGTGCGAAGTAAACGGTTGGGATGGGGCTGTATGGACAGATCTGGAACCAAACTTCTTCGAATACACCAAGCATAATTTCACAATAGATGCTGGATTGAACTACCTACGGACCCTTTCGGGCGAGAACCTAATTGAGGCGCATAATTATATTGAACGCGCCCCTCATCAAACGAAAACCCCTTTGCGCGCAGCGCTTGCAAAGGATACGTGGTGGCAGAGTTTAAAGGAAAATGGCCAAGCCTGACAGCGCCATCAATACCGCCATCACGGTCATAAACCTGTGCCACAGAACCGGTGTGTTAAAGAATCTCGCAAGCCAATTTCCCGCGTTAGCGTAAAACAGGCAAACCATTAGGTTAATGCTGCCGAAGGTCAACGCCAGACGCAATCCCTCTTGTACTGGTGGTTGACCGAGGCCATATCCTGCCGCCGCCGCCATCGCAACAGCCCATACCTTAGGGTTAACCCATTGAAATAGGACAGCTTCTAACATCGTAAACGGCCTGTCACGGGCCTCACTTTTCGGGACATTTATCGAAAGGTATAATCGGTAACCTAGATACAGTATCCATCCTGCCGCCAATACCTTCAGCCCAAAAGATACTGTTGGGTATCGCAATATCAATGCACCAAGGCCTAGCCCCGTCAGGCCCGCCGTCACCACAACGCCCAGTGCTATGCCAAACACATGCGGCAATGTCCTACGAAATCCGAACCGTGCGCCGGACGCTAGAAGCATCACGATATTGGGGCCAGGCGAAGCCAGCCCAACTAACACAAACATATAAAGTGGATCAAAGCTCAAGCGCCCAACCCTGACCAAAGAATGAAAATCACCCCAACCACGATCACCGCAGCCATCGACAGATTAAACGCTTTCAGACGCTGTGTTGATTTCAGCCAGCGTTGCAAGAACTCGCCGAACGCGGCCCAGCCAGTTGCCGAGGTCACTCCGCTGACCATGGATACACCCGCCATAATGCCGGCAATTACGATCGAGCTTTCGCCGCCCATGAACTGACCAACCAACGCAACGCACATTGCCCATCCCTTGGGATTAACCCACTGAAAAGCTGCGGCCTGAATAAACGTAAACGGCTGAGTTCGCGCCCCGGGTTCCCCTGGCGCTTTGATGTTGGAGATCCGCCAAGCGACCCATAACAACAATGCAGCGCCGACCCAGCGAAGGATGGTGTGCAGCACGGGCACCCGCTCGAATACCTCGCCCAAGCCCAGCGCGACGATGAACAGCATAAACCCGAATCCGATAAAAACGCCCGCAATATGCGGAACTGTCGCCCTAAAACCAAACGTTGCTCCGGATGACGCGAGCATCATATTATTCGGGCCGGGCGTCCATGTTGCGGCCAGCAGAATACCAAAAAGCGCGATCAGAGAATCTATAGGCATGGGATCAATCCATTAGGTCAGAACTTGTGACCCTTCCAGAAACCGGAGCAGCTGTCAACTCTGCAACAGTTCCTTTTTGCCAACTTTGAATTCGGCGTTTACCCACAGGTTTTCCAGCCGTTTCAGTTCAGCACCTAAATGAGGCCCAACGCCCAAGCGATCGATTAGATCTGCGGCTTTTACCGGAAATGTCGCCTTCGCGCCTTCTGCGATATGCTCGTACAGCATTTCGGGCA
>JAGLUD010000411.1 GCA_023134935.1 Paracoccaceae bacterium
GGACAAATTTCAGGAGTTTCAGAATGAAAAGTATAACATTGATCACAATCGGCGCAGCTTTGTTTTTAACGGCGGCGTGCGAACGGATTACCGAGGAATCGATAGAGAATAACGCTGTGGTTTACAGTTTGAACCTTACTCCGGATGAAATGAACATCTGGGAAACGCTTTCGCAAGAACAACGCGACCGCGCGGCATTATTTATCCAAAATGGCGGCACGCTGATAGCATCGCTTGGGGATAAGTGAGCGTAGGGTTCGTGCCCGCAGATAGCAAAGACTAGGACAAATAAATGGTTGAATTCACCCTTCCGAAAAATTCCCGTATGACTATCGGGAAAACCTGGCCTAAACCGCAGGGCGCAAATGTGCGTGCCTTTAAGGTTTATCGGTTTGATCCGGATTCGGGGGAGAACCCTCGGGTGGACACCTATTACATTGACCTAGACGACTGCGGTCCGATGATTTTGGATGCGCTGATCAAGATCAAGACAGATATCGATCCGACTTTGACATTCCGCCGCTCATGTCGCGAAGGAATCTGCGGATCTTGTGCGATGAATATCGACGGCATCAACACGTTGGCCTGTTTGCACGGCATGGATGATGTGAAGGGTGACGTTAAGATTTATCCATTGCCGCATATGCCAGTGGTTAAGGACTTGATCCCTGATCTGACACATTTCTACGCCCAGCATGCCAGTATCATGCCGTGGTTGGAAACCAAGACTAATCGTCCGGCGAAAGAGTGGCGGCAGTCGATCGAGGATCGCAAGAAGCTTGATGGGTTGTATGAATGTGTGATGTGCGCGTCTTGTTCCACGTCTTGCCCAAGCTACTGGTGGAATGGGGATCGTTACCTTGGACCAGCAGCGTTGCTGCATGCCTATCGCTGGATTATCGACAGCCGTGACGAGGCCACGGGCGAGCGTCTGGATGAGTTGGAGGATCCGTTCAAGCTTTATCGCTGTCACACGATCATGAACTGTACAAACACTTGTCCGAAGGGGTTGAACCCTGCGAAGGCGATAGCTGAAATCAAAACGATGATGGTGGAGCGGCGCGTTTAACTAAACGCCGCCTCCAGCGCGATTTCGACCATGTCCCCGAAGCTGCGTTCTCGTTGATCCGAGGGCAGTGCCTCGTGCGTTTTCAGATGGTCGCTGACTGTTAACACCGCCAAAGCGCGCACATTATGGCGGGCGGCGAGAGTGTATAGCTCTGCGGCCTCCATCTCTACACCCAGAACATTGTGCCGTTCTAACTGCGCGTCCAGTTCGGGGCTTTCCGAATAGAATACGTCGGATGAGAAGATGTTGCCGACGTGCACAGGTGTGTCGCGTTTTTCGGCAGCAGTAACCGCAGCTTTCAGCAAAGACCAGTCGGCGCAGGGGGCGAAGTTGGCCCCTCGGAAAATCTGATCGTTCATGCTGGTGGTGGATGTAGTTGTCATTGCGATGATTACGTCGCGCACGGCGATATTCGTCTGCATCGCACCGCATGACCCGATGCGGATCAGGGTTTTCGCGCCGTAGTCCTGTATCAGCTCGTTCACGTAAATCGACAATGAGGGCATCCCCATGCCTGTGCCGTGGATTGTTACACGGTTGCCCTTCCACGTGCCGGTGAAGCCTAACATGCCGCGTACTTCGTTAACGCACACGACATCGTCGAGGAATGTCTCGGCCGCCCACTTCGCGCGGTATGGGTCACCGGGCAGTAGAACGGTTTCGGCGATTTCGCCAGGTTTTGCGCCAATATGTACGGTCATAATTACATCCCTTCAAAAACAGATTTATCGCTTATAGACCACCCGTGCTGGTTTGGTTATATCCTAAGCGACAGTTTTGCATAAAAGGTTGAAATAAATGTCTGCTAACCTACGGCCCATGACTTCGCGCAAATGCGGCCCCTTAAAAGGGGAGGCACATGTGCCGGGCGACAAGTCGATCTCGCACCGCTCGATGATCTTGGGCGCGTTGAGCATTGGCCGAACCCACGTGACTGGTCTGCTGGAGGGCGAAGACGTTCTGGATACCGCCAAAGCCATGCAGGCATTTGGCGCAACGGTAGAACGGTTGGGTGATGGCGAGTGGACGATTGATGGCGTTGGTGTCGGTGGCTTTGCTGAGCCTGAACAGGTTATTGACTGCGGCAACGCGGGCACAGGCGTGCGGTTGATTATGGGTGCGATGGCGACCACGCCGATTACTGTTACGTTTACAGGAGACGCAAGTTTGCGGTCGCGTCCAATGGGGCGAATAACGGATCCTCTGGCATTGTTTGGCGCTGAAAGTCATGGTCGGTCGGGTGGCAGGTTGCCGTTGACGATGGTCGGCGCGATTGATCCGATTTCCGTCACGTATCACACACCGATGCCCTCCGCGCAGGTGAAATCGGCGGTTCTGCTGGCTGGCCTGAACGCATCAGGCGAGACGGTTGTGATTGAAAAAGAAGCTACGCGCGATCACACCGAACGAATGCTTGCGGGGTTTGGCGCAGAAATCACAACAGAAATCACGGACGAGGGTCGTGTGATAACGTTGAAGGGTCAGCCTGAACTTACTGGTCAGACGATTGTTGTGCCTCGTGATCCGTCCTCGGCTGCGTTTCCGGTTGTGGCGGCGTTGCTGGTTGAGGGATCGGAAGTAGTCGTGCCAAATATTGGCCAAAATCCGACACGCAATGGCTTGTTCACCACGCTTGTTGAAATGGGTGCTGACATTACGTTTGAGAATGAGCGGATTGAAGGCGGCGAGCCTGTCGCTGACTTACGCGTCAAATATGGCCCGCTGAAAGGCATCGAAGTACCGCCGGAGCGCGCGGCAAGTATGATCGACGAGTACCCGATATTGGCAGTGCTGGCCGCGACCGCCGAGGGCACTACTGTTATGCGCGGAGTAAAAGAACTTCGCGTTAAGGAAAGCGACCGGATTGATGCGATGGCCCGGGGTTTGGAAGCGAACGGTGTCAATATCGCGGAAGATGAAGACATCCTGATAGTCCATGGTATGGGTAAAATTCCCGGCGGTGCAATGTGTAAGACACATCTGGATCACCGGATTGCGATGAGCTTCATGTGCCTTGGCATGGCCGCCGAGAAACCTGTCGGGATTGACGATGCGGGCGCGATTGAAACCAGCTTCCCGGATTTCTTGCCGTTGATGGAACGATTGGGTGCAAGTTTCCGGAAAGACAATCGATGAAGTTTTCAGTCGCGATAGATGGCCCCGCCGCGGCGGGTAAAGGTACGATCTGCAAGGCATTGGCCGAAAAATTCGGGTTTGCCTATCTCGA
>JAGLUD010000412.1 GCA_023134935.1 Paracoccaceae bacterium
CCGACGTCGTTTCTGCTGACGTTTGCGATGCTGTCAGTGTTCGGTATCTCCGTTTCCAACATTGTGATGTTTGGCCTGATCTTGGCTGTGGGCATGTTGGTGGACGGTGCGATTGTGGTCGTTGAATACGCCGACAAGCGGATTAAAGCGGGTGTTGGACCAATGCGGGCCTACAATGCCGCCGCTACGCGGATGTTCTGGCCGATTGTGTCATCGACTGCGACGACGCTGTGTGCGTTCATGCCAATGCTGTTCTGGCCAGGTATTCCGGGGCAATTCATGCGGAACCTGCCGTTGACGCTGATCTTCGTGCTATCCGCCTCGCTTGTGGTTGCGTTGATTTTCTTGCCTGTGGTTGGTGGTTTGGCCGGACGTATTTCTGGCAAGCTGGAAAGCTGGGCCAAGGTCCTGCATCCGCTGAACATCATGGCCCGTCTCTTACTTACGATGGCCGCAATCGTCGGTCTTGTAGCAGGCATTTACCTAACATTGGTTTTCAACGTCGTCGCTGGTGGCGTTGTAACAGCTGTTGCTATGATGATGGTTTCGGTCACGATCAGCTCGCTCAAAACTCGCAAAATTGCGCCTGTTAAAGACGCCGGTCACAAGCGCACATGGTTCGGGCATTTTACGCATTTCATTTCGGGCAATCCGATAATGCCTGTGGTTTCGCTACTGCTGACGGCAGCGCTGGTCGCAGGGATATTCTTCCAATTCAAGGAAAACGGCAAAGGGGTCGAATTCTTCGTGCAGACAGAACCCGAACGCGCCATTGCTTATGTGCGCGCCCGCGGAAACCTGTCGCTTGAAGAAAAGGACCGTATGGTCCGCGAGGTCGAAAACGCCGTGATCGATATTCGCGGCGTCGAAAGCATCTTCGCCTTTGGCGGCGGTGGTGGCTTAAGCCAGAACACTGGCGGTTCGGTCTCGCCCGGGGATGCCGTTGGCCAAGTCCAGATCGAGCTGGTCTCGTGGGATATCCGCGACAGTTGGGGACCTGAGGGCAAAGGCGACTACATACTGCAACAGGCCACCGACGCGATGGAAGCTTTGCCTGGCATTCAGGTCGAGATTTTGGAGCAAGCGATGGGGCCAGCTTCGGCCAAGCCTGTGAAGCTGCGGATCACCGGTACCGACTGGAATGACATGCTGGACGCCACTGCGCTGGTGCGCGAACGTTTCGATGCGACCGAAGGTTTGACGGGCATTGACGACACCTTGCCCCTGCCCGGCATCGACTGGCAGATTAACGTAGATGTGCAGCAGGCGGGGCGTTACGGCACCGATGTGGCCAGCGTTGGCGGCATGGTGCAGCTTGTGACGCGAGGGCTTCAACTGGGCACAATGCGAACGGATTCTTCGGATGACGAGGTCGCCATTCGTGTGCGCTTCCCTGAAGACGATCGCGTTTTGTCGACGATTGACACGCTGCGTGTTCGCACCCCGCAAGGCTTGGTACCGCTGTCGAATTTCGTCACCCGCGAGGCCGTACCGAAAGTCGCACAAATCGATCGGATCAACACCGAGCGTTTCTTTGACATCAAAGCAGGTGTCGCCGAGGGCGTGAACGCCAACGAAAAGATCGCCGAGATAACCGAGTGGCTGGAATCCGAAAACCCTCTGCCGGCCTCCGTTAACTGGGAGTTCACCGGTGATGCGGAAGATCAAGCCGAATCCATGGCGTTCCTTGCCGGTGCGGGTATCGCCGCGATGGCGTTGATGTTCATCATCCTGCTGGCGCAATTCAACTCCTTCTATAACGCCGTGCTGGTGCTGTTGGCGGTGGTTCTTTCCACGGCTGGTGTGCTGGTGGGCATGATGGTGATGGATCAGGCGTTCTCTGTCATTATGACGGGTACGGGGATTGTGGCCTTGGCGGGGATCGTGGTGAACAACAATATTGTTCTGATCGATACATATCAGGAATACTCGAAATATATGCCCAAGCTGGAGGCGATCCCGCGCACAGCGCAAGCGCGTATCCGGCCTGTGTTGTTGACGACGATTACGACGATGGCGGGCCTTGCGCCGATGATGTTTGGGTTATCGCTCGATTTCATTAACGGTGGGTATTCGTTAAACACACCGACTTCGATGTGGTGGAAGCAGCTGGCAACGGCGGTGGTCTTTGGTCTTGGCTTCGCCACGATGCTGACCTTGATCGTAACCCCTGCGCTGTTGGCGCTGCGGATATGGATTGCCAACGGGGCGTATTCTTTCAAAGCAATGCTGGCGGTCATCTTGTTGCCGCGCGATCACCC
>JAGLUD010000413.1 GCA_023134935.1 Paracoccaceae bacterium
CGCTTGCGGCGGGCCGATTACCGACCGCCGAAATGCCGGTTACCGCGAAGATTGAAACCTTCAATAAGGCGCAAATCGGAGCATCACTTGTGGCACCGTTTGTCATGACGTCGGCGACATGGCTGGCCGCGATGGTCGGGGCGATCATGCTGTTTCTCGCCACTAAAGGAGTGCCATTCGGTACGCCAAAAGCGCTGGTTCGCACGGTTGTTCCTGTGATCTCGCTAGGCCTTGCGTCGTTGGCGCTGGCAAGTGTTGTTGCGCTTACCATTGGTGATGGGTCGTTGTTCTTTTCTGTCTGGATGACTGTTTGGGGCGCGGCACTTTGTATTGGCTGGCTGATCAACGGATTGTTCTCGATTTTCGGAATGTGGTCGTTGATCGTCGTTCTTCCCGCGGCATTCTACCAACCGGCAATTGGTGGCGTGCAGGCCCCGATAACGGCTGCACCGGAGTGGTTAGGTTCGATCGCGGAAGTTCTGCCGTTTGATCAACTTGGCGCTACATACCGGAGTATTATCCTTGGTGGTGGCTCCGGTATTCCAGTCACGCAGTTCGTCTGGGTCGGTTTGAACGGTCTGGTTTTGATTTGGCTGGGCTCTATCGTCATCGATAAAATGCGGGCTAACTGAGCTTTGGACAATAATATCGATAGTGCCATCGGTGCGATCCTTGACGCGATCCTCGCGGAAGAGGGTCGCATGGCACCGAAAAAGAGGCTCGTTGTTGAAGCTGCGATTTTGTGTTTCGCCGAACACGGGTACGACGCTACATCAACTCGGATGATTGCGGATAGGGCTGGGGTAGCCGAGGCGACGATATTCCGGCATTTCAATACGAAAAAAGCGTTGTTGATGCGGATCGTCGAGCCTGTTGTGAAACGGCTTTTGATACCTGCGGTCGAGGAAGAAGCCGGAGTGTTTCGCGAGCAGGCAAAGGGCGATTATCGTGCGTTTATACGGGCGATATTTCTTAGCCGTCTGGCATTTGCGGACCGTTACGCGCCGCTTATTCGGATTATCTTGCAGGAGTATCTAGTTAATGAAGATCTGCGACAGATGTTGAATGCATACGCGGGCGGGGTATTAGCAAAGGTATCACAGGAAGCTTTCGGTGATTTCTTTGCGTCGGGCGAGATAAAAGATTTTCCGACTGATAGGTTGCTTCGCTGGAAGTTATCGCTGTTCGCCGGATACTACATTAACCGCACGATTCTGGCACCCGGTGATTGGGATGACGAGGCCGAAGTCGATGCGATGCTCGATTTGATAATGTACGGGATTGCTAAGGAAAAATGAGCGACATTTGCCGCTCATTTTTAAATTAGATTATTTCTGGGTGGTTAGAAGCGGTGGTTTCTTGGAGCCAATCCGCAGTTTGGCTGCTTCCTCGATCACTAGATCAATATCACCATCCTTCACACCGACCTTGACCAGACCACCTTTGGCCAGCTTGCCGAATAGCAGTTCCTCGGCGAGTGGTTTTTTGATGTGCTCTTGGATGACACGCGCCAGCGGACGTGCGCCCATCCGGTCGTCATAGCCTTTATCGGCCAACCATGCTGATGCTTCGGAGGATAGTTCGAACGTCACGTTACGATCCATAAGCTGCGCTTCGAGTTGTAGAACGAACTTGTCCACGACCATCATGATAACCTTCTTCGGCAGCGCGCCGAAACTGATTACCGCATCCAGACGGTTGCGGAACTCAGGGGAGAACGTACGCTCGATCGCGGCGGTGTCTTCGCCCTCGCGGCGGGATTTGCCAAAACCGATGGCCTCTTTAGCTTGCTCGGATGCGCCAGCGTTGGTTGTCATGATCAGCACGACGTTGCGGAAATCGATTTGCTTGCCGTTGTGATCTGTCAACTTGCCGTGGTCCATGACCTGCAACAGGATGTTGAACACGTCGGGGTGAGCTTTCTCGATTTCATCTAACAACAACACGCAATGTGGCTGTTGGTCGACACCGTCTGTCAGCAAGCCGCCTTGGTCAAACCCGACGTAGCCCGGAGGGGCACCGATCAGGCGAGATACGGCGTGTTTCTCCATGTACTCGGACATG
>JAGLUD010000414.1 GCA_023134935.1 Paracoccaceae bacterium
AATGCGGTTTGAAGCTACCACTAACTGAACTGGCCCGCGAGGCGTTCGCCGATTTGGCCAGCGACCCGTTGTTGGCGCGTAATGACCATTCGGCATATCTGCGTTGGCTGGAAATACAAAACCCGACGAAACGGTTAGGGCAGCGTGAAGATCGTGTTCCAGAACGATAGGTTTTATTTAGATCACGTTCCGTTAAACCGGTTTAATGGTTTAACGGAAAATATAAAAACCGCTGTTATAACAAACAGCTATAACAGGAATATACTATAGCGACGTCATTTGTTGACGATATCATCCTCAACGAACCACCGCACGGTATCTTCGAAAGACCTGTCCGCGATAAAGCCCATCCCCAGCGCCTTTTCCGGCACAAATTCGGCGCGCCACCCACCGACAACCGCCTCTACTGCTGGGTCGCCTTGCCAAGTGATCCGCGATTCCGCTTCGGGACCGATAACTGACGTCATCGCCTCTATCATGTCACCAATCGTATCTGTACGACCGGGTAGGTTGATGCAGCGGTTAAATCCGAAAGCTTCGGCGGGAACTTCGGCTGCAAGTAACAGGTTGGCAATAATTGTACGTGGTGCGGAATGCCACACTTTGAAATCCCTCGTTACAGGGCAATTTGCACTTTCCCCCTGCATCGTGTCACGGAAAATCGAAGACATAAAAGACGAGGCGGCCGCATTCGCCACCCCCGGCCTGATCGTAACAGTCGGCAAACGCACCCCGCGACCATCGACAAAACCCTTGCGCGAATAGTCCTGCAACAGTTTTTCGCCGATAACTTTTTGCGTGCCATATGACGACTGCGGGTTCAACTCGACCCCGTCGGTCACCACCTCCGGCGCTTCACCACCATGTGCCGCGACGGAGGATGCGAAGACCATGATCGGCACGTTGCCTGCCTGCCGCGCGGCCTCCAGAATGTTCATCGTGCCGCCCAAATTAACGCGCATACCAAGGTCAAAATCTGCCTCGGCAGCACCGGAAACTACCGCCGCCAAATGGTAAATCACGTCAGGCGCATCGGTAAACAATTGGTTAACGGCAGCCGCATCGCCGATATCTGCCGCCACGCATTCCACGCGAAACGGTGCATCCATCGGCGCAGGGGCGGCCAAATCGGCCAGAGTCAGGCTTGTCACAGGTTTGCCAGCAATCATGGGATTTGCAGATAACGCCGCCGCCAGTTTTTGTCCCAAAAATCCGCCACCACCTGTAATTAGAATTTTCATGCCAAACCCTTTGCTCGTTTTTCTGCGGTTACCTGTTGCACGCCGCCTTGCATTGG
The DNA here is from genome assembly GCA_023134935.1 of Paracoccaceae bacterium. Classification (GTDB taxonomy): domain Bacteria; phylum Pseudomonadota; class Alphaproteobacteria; order Rhodobacterales; family Rhodobacteraceae; genus NORP23. The sequence goes on from JAGLUD010000414.1 coordinate 1,298, forward strand.
GCAAGTCTCGCGTTAACGAAATTCAGGAGGACGCATAATGAAACTTCTACGTTACGGACCAAAGGGTCAGGAAAAACCGGGTTGACTGGATGCAGACGGCAATATCCGCGATCTGTCGATGGCGATAACGGATTTCGTCGGCCATAGTGTTTCCTTGGCCGAGATGGACCGCCTTAAAGCGTTGAACCCCGAAGCGCTGCCGCTGATTGAGGGTAACCCTCGGCTGGGTTCCTGTTTAGCAGATGTTCCAAATTTCTATTGCATCGGTCTGAACT
>JAGLUD010000415.1 GCA_023134935.1 Paracoccaceae bacterium
GTCGCCTTAACCCCATCGGCATCGTGCTGGCAGGTCTATTGATGGCGCTGACCTATATCGGCGGCGAACTCGCACAGCTTAGCTTGGGTCTTCCAGCGGCTGCTATCAGCGTGTTTCAGGGGATGATGTTGTTCTTCCTGCTGGCCGTGGATGTTTTTGTTAACTACCGCCTCGTGTGGAAAAAGGAGGTGAAGTGATGGATTTCTCGGCACTCAATCCCGTATCTTTAATGGTCAGCCTGATGATCGCCGCTACCCCCATCCTGCTGGCCGCCGTGGGCGAGCTGGTGGTGGAAAAATCCGGTGTCCTGAATTTGGGCGTCGAGGGCATGATGATTATCGGGGCCATCGCGGGTTTCGCGATCTCGGTGGAAACGGCGAACCCGTGGCTGGGCATGCTGGCCGCGATGATTGCGGGCGCAGTTCTGGCGTTGATCTTTGGATTTATGACGCAGTTTCTGTTGTCTAACCAAGTGGCCACGGGCCTTGCGCTGACGTTGTTCGGTTTGGGCATGGCGGCGCTGTTAGGGCAGAGTTACACGGGGATGAAACCGCCCTCGACGCCGCACCTTAACATTCCGGTAATCAGCGATTTGCCTGTCGTTGGCCCGATCCTGTTTAGCCACGATCCGATGATCTATGCATCCATCGCTTTGGTGGCGGGGGTTTGGTACTTCTTGAACCGCACACGCGGTGGGCTTATTCTGCGGGCTGTTGGTGAGAACCACGACGCGGCGCACTCGCTTGGCTATAACGTCGTGATGATCCGTATGGCAGCAATTGCCTTTGGCGGCGCTTGTGCGGGCCTTGGCGGGGCATACCTGTCGCTGGTACGCGTTCCACAATGGACCGAGGGCATGACCGCCGGTGCAGGCTGGATCGCCTTGGCGATTGTGGTCTTCGCGTCTTGGAAACCATGGCGACTGATTCTGGGTGCTTACCTGTTTGGCGGGGTCACAATCCTGCAATTAAATCTGCAAGCCTTGGGAATAGGTATTTCAGCGGCATATTTGTCGATGACTCCTTACCTGATTACTATTATTGTGATGGTCATAATATCTGCTGATCGCAGACGGGCCAGCATGAACGCACCGGCCTCTCTCGGTCGGATATTCCACGCTTCACACTGAGGCAATACTCACGGGTAACATCCCGTTAACGGAGGAAACTTTATGAAGTTTACTACAACACTAGCGGCAGCAGCTGCACTGGCCCTCGGGCTTGGTGGATCTGCAATCGCGCAAACCAAGGCCGGATTTATTTACGTTGGCCCCGTAGGCGACCTTGGCTGGTCTTACGAGCACGATCAAGGCCGTCAAGCCGTGGTCGAAGCTTTCGGCGATGCGGTTGAAACCACATATGTTGAGTCCGTGCCTGAAGGTGCCGACGCTGAACGTGTGATGACACAGATGGCCCTTGGCGGCGCTGACATCATCTTCACAACATCCTTTGGCTACATGGACCCGACGTTGAACGTTGCGGCCAAGTTCCCGAATGTGAAGTTCGAGCACGCAACAGGTTATAAACGCGCAGACAACGTTTCCACGTATTCCGCACGTTTCTATGAAGGCCGTCACGTGATTGGCTTGATCGCTGGTCGTATGACTGAATCCAACACTGTTGGTTACATCGCATCCTTCCCGATCCCTGAAGTTGTTCGCGGCATCAACGCGGCATACCTTGCGGCGAAGTCGGTTAACGCTGACGTGCAGTTCAAAGTGATCTGGGTCTATACATGGTTTGATCCAGGCAAAGAAGCTGACGCAGCCAACGCTTTGATCGAGCAGGGCGCAGACGTAATCATGCAGCACACAGATTCACCTGCTGCGATGACTATTGCTGAAGAAAAAGGCATCATGGCATTCGGTCAAGCATCCGACATGATGCAGTTCGGTCCAACAGCACGTCTATCTTCCATCATCGACAACTGGGGCCCTTACTATGTTGAGCGCGTTCAGGCTGTCATGGATGGCACATGGGCAAGCGTAGACA
>JAGLUD010000416.1 GCA_023134935.1 Paracoccaceae bacterium
GCATCGAGGCCAGTTGTGCACGGCGACGAATGCTTGAAGTACCCACGGTTGCGCCGCGCGGCAGTTCCTCGATCGATTTGTATTTTAGGCTAACGAAAGCGTCGCGTACGTCTTCACGCGGTAGAACGGTGGACAGAACCAGCCCGTCAGGCAGCACATTCGCCACGTCTTTTAGCGAGTGCACGGCGATGTCAATTCCGCCGGATAACAGCTCCACTTGAATCTCTTTGGTGAACAACCCTTTACCACCGATTTCGGACAGCGGACGATCCTGAACGGCGTCACCCGTGGTCTGAATCACCTTAATTTCGAAGGCATCTTCAGGCATGTCATGGGCGGCCATAAGGCGCGCGCGTGTCTCATGCGCTTGTGCGAGGGCCAACGGCGACCCGCGGGTGCCGATTTTCAGGGTGTTTGCGGTGGTGTATTGCTTGCTCATAAACATGGTGTTACCCCGTGCTGCAAAGGGGTGCAATCACTTGATCGACCAAACCGTTACAATTTTAGGCATAGAGAGCAGCTGCGACGATACGGCCGCCGCTATTGTGCGCGGTGTTCCGGGTGTCGGTGGTGGTGATATCCTGTCATCGGTGGTTGCTGGACAAGAATCGCTGCACGCGCCATTCGGTGGCGTTGTGCCCGAAATCGCGGCGCGGGCACATGCAGAACGGTTGGACATCTGCGTCCAGCAGGCATTGGACGAGGCAGGGGTAACCCTTGCGGATGTTGATGCAATCGCCGTGACCTCCGGCCCCGGCCTGATTGGTGGCGTTTTGTCAGGGGTGATGTGCGCCAAATGCTTGGCCGCGCCCACCGCAAAACCGTTAATCGGCATTAACCATCTTGCAGGCCATGCTTTGACGCCGCGTTTGACGGACGGGCTGAATTTTCCGTATCTGATGTTGCTGGTATCGGGCGGGCATTGCCAGTTCATCGCGGTCGAGGGGCCTGACACATTCCGCCGCATGGGCGGCACTATTGACGACGCACCCGGCGAGGCGTTTGACAAAACCGCCAAGCTGCTGGGCTTGGGCTACCCCGGTGGACCGGAAGTGGAGCGCGAGGCTTTCAGCGGCGATCCAAGCCGTTTCAAATTCCCGCGCCCGCTGCTTAATCGCAAAGATTGCGACATGTCATTTTCGGGCCTCAAAACCGCCCTTAGGCGCGAACGCGACAAGCTGGTGGCAGAACATGGTGGCCTGAAGCAACAGGACCGTGCGGACTTATGTGCTGGTTTTCAACAAGCAATAGCCGACGTCTTAACCCAGAAAAGCCGTCGCGCTTGCGCGTCCTTTAAGGAAACGTATGCCACGAATTCAGCGACCATCGCAGTTGCCGGAGGGGTTGCGGCCAACACCCTGATACGCGCGCAGCTGACGGATATGGCGGACGAGCAGGGCTTCACCTTCCTCGCCCCACCGTTGAAGTTATGCACCGACAATGCGGCGATGATCGCGTGGGCCGGAATTGAGCAAATGGCGCTGCCGGACTTTGATCCGCATGCTGAAATAATTGCGCGCCCTCGCTGGCCGCTGGATAAGACTGCCAAGCCGATGTTAGGCTCGGGTAAAAAGGGGGCGAAGGCATGACAATTGCTGTAATAGGCGCTGGAGCATTTGGAACGGCACTAGCCTGTGCGTTGGCCGATGCTGGAAACGAAGTTCTGTTGTGGTCGCGTTCTGCACAGCAGGCGAAAACCTCTGCGGCTACACGCAAGACCCCGCGCCTGCCGGATATCACATTGCCCAAAGGCGTAAGCCCGATCGGTAATCTGGCAACGGCGGCGAATGCGGATATCCTGTTGCTGGCCGTACCAGCACAGAAAACCGCCAAGTTTCTGGCCAAACATGCCGCGCAGCTGCCCAACGTTCCGTTGGTGCTGTGCGCCAAAGGCATCGATTTGCAGAGCTTTCAGTTGCAGACCAGTATTGCCGCCACCCACGCGTCGAACCATGCTGTGGCTGTGCTAACAGGCCCCGGTTTCGCAACCGAAATCGCCCGTGGTTTGCCAACTGCCCTGACACTGGCTTGCGAGGATGCGGCACTTGGCAAAAAGCTGCAACGCCAGCTCTCGACCGACCGCTTACGCCTGTATTTGTCCACGGACACAACTGGTGCGCAACTTGGCGGGGCCTTGAAAAACGTCATCGCAATCGGTGCTGGCATCGTCATCGGCGCTGGTCTGGGCGAGAGCGCACGCGCGGCTTTAATGACACGCGGTTTCGCCGAAATGCGACGCCTTGGTACGGCCATGGGTGGCGTCGATGAAACGTTCAGCGGGCTTTCCGGTCTTGGCGATCTGGCGCTCACCTGTGCCTCTCCGATGTCGCGGAACTTCGCGCAGGGTTTGACGATTGGTTCGGGCGACACCCACGGCAGCGCTAAAACGGTTGAGGGGGTTGCCACTGCGCAAGCGGCCTGCACCCTCGCCGAGCGTCATGGCGTTGAAATGCCCGTGGCCCAAGTTGTCGCCGCTATCCTTGCGCGCAAAATTACGGTAGTTGAAGCCATGGACGCGCTGCTTTCCCGCCCCTTGAAACAGGAGTAACCGGATGAAT
>JAGLUD010000417.1 GCA_023134935.1 Paracoccaceae bacterium
TCTTTCCCTAATGATGAAAGAAGTTCCGAACGAATTCGACCCCAACAATCCTTTTCCATGCCATCCCATTCATACATTTTCGCAGCTCTAAGCGCCGCGGTTATTATTTTTTGTCTATTACGGCTGCGTCCACGGAAGTCCGCAAACTTTCCAGCCGTTTATCTCTCCACGATGTTTGTGGTCATCGTGATCGCCTTCAAACCCGCCTGTGACGTTGACGCAGTGAATAAACCGGTCACTGCCTTCAATCGCCCGAAGCAAACATTTCGCTGCATTCAAGGAACGAACCCCTGAACGGCAAATGAAATAGATTGTCGATGGGTCTTCGTCACCCAGTTGCGCCAGAAGCTCGTCTGCGAACTGTTCGTTGCGGGTCATTTCAGGAAATTCCATCCACTCGACCTTCAACACCTCTTTGCCCAACGCCTCCACATCCGGAAGGCCGACATAATCCCATTCTGCAATGGTGCGTACATCTACAAGTATCGTTGTGGGGTCGGATTTCAGAGCATCCCAAGTTTCCTGGGGGCTAGCCGTCTTCACTTCCAGATCCAAATAGTCAGACACAGAAAAATTCTCCCCCGGGCGCAGAAACACGTTCGCACCATTTAAAATCGTTTATATCTAATAAGATCGAGCAGATCCCCCGTCACGCAGCTTTCCCGACTGCTCTTTAGTCAAAAGGCATAGATAAACCGTAGCGGAAATAAACAGCTTCCGCGCTAGAAACTAAATCTTTTGACAACGCTTAGGCAGCGAGCAGTAGGAATCGCAAAGCGTAAGGTGAAGGTAACGAAGTCGAGAGATTCGCTCAATAGGGACAAACGATGAATCTGCAAAAACTGTGGATAAAATTTTATGTGTAACCCAAAAGCAAAACGCGCCCCGATTGGGACGCGCTTAAAAATTCATAAAGGTCAGTCGCTTACGCAGACATTGCCTTAACACGTGCAGAAAGACGCGAAACTTTGCGGCTTGCTGTTTTCTTGTGCCAGATACCTTTGGTCACGCCACGCATGATTTCAGGTTGTGCTGTTTTCAGCGCTTCGGCTGCAACGGCCTGATCGCCACCAGTGATTGCTTCTTCTACTTTACGCAGGAAGCCACGGATACGCGTACGGCGAGATTTGTTAACTTCAGTGCGGCGCTCAATCTGGCGTGCACGTTTTTTAGCTTGGGGCGAATTTGCCATGTGTATAATTCCGGTTCGTTCGAGATTCGAATGATGAAGCGTCCATCTACCCGTGCAAATGCCCCGAGTCAACGCCCCTGTGGGTTATTTATCGCGGAACTGCGGTTCACGCTTTTCCATGAAGGCGTTCATGCCCTCGGTTTGGTCGTTCGTCGCGAACAACGAGTTGAAAACGCGGCGTTCAAAAAGCAGGCCTTCGTTGAGAGTTGTTTCGTATGCGCGGTTCACCGCTTCCTTGACTACCATCGTTGTAACCATCGATTTTTCAGCGATTTTGGCTGCCGTCGCTTTGGCATCTGCCAGCAAGTCTTTGGCTGGCACGACGCGGCTAACAAGGCCAGAACGCTCGGCTTCGGCTGAATCCATCATACGCCCGGTCAGGTGCATTTCCATGGATTTGGATTTGCCCACAAAACGCGTCAGGCGCTGTGTGCCGCCAATGCCCGCGACAACACCAAGGTTTATCTCGGGCTGGCCGAATTTCGCAGTGTCCGAACAAATGATAAAGTCACACATCATCGCCAATTCGCAACCACCGCCCAACGCATAACCGGAAACGGCCGCGATGATTGGTTTGCGTACGTTAAGAATCGCATCGACTTCGGGGCCGAACAGGTCTTCGGTGAACACATCCACGAAGGACTTGGTCGACATTTCTTTAATGTCTGCGCCAGCTGCGAAGGCTTTTTCGCATCCGGTGATGATAATGCAGCGCACGTTGTGGTCCGCCTGCATGCCTTTCAAGGCATCGGCCAGCTCGCTCAACAATTGTGCGTTCAACGCGTTCAGGGCTTTGGGGCGGTTGAGAGTTACAAGACCAACGTGGTCCTCGATCTCGGTCAGAATGCATTCATAAGCCATTGTGCGGGTCCTATCTTCAAATGGTCCGAAGGCACTGTATGTAACATGGCCGACAGGGGGATCAAGCCTACTTTTGGCACTTCGGACAATAGAATGTGGACCGCCCGGATTGCACAATTCGTGCGATATTTTTGTCGCAACCCTCTGTTTTGCAAGGCTCGCCTTCGCGACCATACACGGCAAAACTGTGCTGAAAATACCCCAATTCGCCATCCGCCTGACGATAATCTTTCAGGCTGGAGCCGCCGGATTCGATTGCTTCCGACAAAACATCGCGAATCGTCGGGACCAGCAGGTTCATTTTCTTGGGCATAATTTCACCCGCCTTTTGTGTCGGTGGGATTTGAGCCC
>JAGLUD010000418.1 GCA_023134935.1 Paracoccaceae bacterium
CGTGATCAGCGGGTTATCAGCACTTCGACGTCTACGATTACGGTTCGCAAGACCGGGATCGAGAAGTGGTTGTACGACTTGGCCCACGAACAGGCGTTCCTCTATGGCCTTCTGTCACTGGCTGTTGCGCTGCTGGCGGGTTGGACTGCTTCCGAAGTGTTCCGCCGTATTCGCGGCTAATTAATCTTCCGATCCCGTCAATTCCATTGGCGGGGTCGGGGTATCAAGATCGGCAATGCCCAGCGGTTCTGTTGGGCGGGCCAACATGTAACGGGTTACCCAGCGCAACCGCGTTTCCGCCCGTGTGATGGCCACGTAAGCCAACCTTTTCCAAACTGCTATCCCTGCTTCGGACCTGCCAGAACGGTAGGCCGCATAGATGTCTGGCGCGAACAATTGTACTTCCGGCCATTGCGATCCCTGCGCTTTGTGAATCGTAACTGCTGCGCCGTGCAGGAAGGTTGCCCCCATGCGGGCGGCGGATGGGATGAAGGGTTCTTCACGGTCTGGGGCCTCGATTTGGATGATGGTCGCGGCGTTTACGCGTGGGTCTACGGCGCCCAATACGTGCAGGCGCGAGAACCCCGGTTTACGCCCTGGCCCGAGGTAGATGGTTTGCGCGCCTTTGATCAATCCGCGCGCCTCTAGGTCGATACGCTTTTTACGGTGTTTGATCGGGAGTTCGATGCCGTCGCAGATTAGGGGTTCACCAGACAGTAGTGAGTCTTCGGGGGCGTCGTAGGAGGCGCGAAACGCGTGGATCAATCGGATGCGAGTGGCGTTACGCCATACCAGTACGGGGGATCGCGCCATCAGGGTGGCGTCAACGCGCGGGGTGACGATGATGCGGTCGTCTTTGGCGGCGGCGGCTTCGATCATGCGCTCGAACTCGGGGAAGTCCAGTTTCGGGTCGCCAAGCGCGTGGGCCAGATCGAGGATCGGGTTGCCGGCTTCTTGGCGGTGAATGCGGTGCAGCGTCAGCTTCTGTTTTTCCGGCAGCTTGTCAAAACTCATGTTACCGGATTGCCCGACGGGGGCTAGTTGGGCTGGGTCGCCGAACATGATCAGGGTCGAAAATATTTCGCGTAGGTCGTCGAGCTGTTTGTCGTCAATCATCGAGGATTCATCGATGAAACCTATGTCTAACGGGTCATCGCGGCGCGACCATCCGGTGATGAAATCGGATCCACGCAGGCCAGCGGCGGCCAGTGCGCCGGGGATGGATTTGTGGAGTTTGTAGAACGCCATCGCGCGGTCTAGGGCGGCGTCGGTTAGGCCTTCGATCACAGGACGTTCGTCCGCGCCATCCAGCCATTCGGCGATTTTTTCGTATTCGGGGTCATAGACAGGGGTGTAAATGATGCGGTGAATGGTGGTTGCAGGAACGCCGTGGCTTCGCAAAACACTGGCCGCTTTGTTGGTGGGCGCAAGGATCGCGAGGGTGCGTTTGTCTTTGCGCTTCGTGCTTTCAAAATCGGGCGAGATGGTTTCGACGCCCGCGTCATTCAACGCCTCGACCAGTTTAGACAGCAGTAGGGTTTTACCGGAACCCGCCTTTCCCAGCACAGCCAAAACACGGGTTTTTCCGCTGCTGGTGGGCAACAGTGTGGCATTTTCCAGATCGACTCCGGCGTCTTTCAAGACTTCAGTGATCGCGTCAAATGCCTGTGCTTGGTCTTCTGAAAATTTCATGCGATTTTGCTGCCCTGTTTTGGGATTATCTTACCCCGACAAGGCAGCAGTGGCCAGCCTTAGGCGGCGATTGCGACTGGGGTGAACGAGTTATCCGGGAAGGACTGGTCGAACCAGTATTCCACCAGTTCCGGCGCGATTTTGGACTTGCGACAGATGTTGGCTTTGACTGTTGCGTTGATGGGCCATAGGCAGACGGAGATTTCTTCGCGCCCCTCGCCGCTGGCGCCGATCACAACTGGAACCCAGCCGATGCGCCGATAGATTGGCAGCGTGTGTGAATACACAACGCCGATGGAGCTTTCCAAGCCGAAGCGCACGCCCAGTTCGCAACCGGCAAGGATTAGAGAGGCGGCGACTTTGCTTTGGCCTTCAGTTAGGCGGGGTGAGATGCAGAAACGGGTGCATTCCCAAATGATGGGGCTGACGACTTTCAGGCCCGCGAGGTCGCTAAAATGGTCATTAACCATGGTTGGGCCAACTGTCGGCAGAACGCGGATGGAGCCGCCGTGGGTTCCGTCCGCTGCTTCCCAGATTGCATAAAGGGGGTTCATGGCATCGTACTCGTCGATTTCATAGCCGTTTTCATCGACGGTAACATCCCAGCCATGGCGGATCTTGAATTGTCCGGCTCGGTCCTTGAACATTGTGTCTTTGAGGGTCGGGAAATTGTCTAGTTGGTCGGCGTATATGTATTTGATCAAAGCATGCTCCGTTCGGTTTCGTTTCGAACAGGAGTACTTCGAATATGGTTAATACTCGTCGAACGGCCGCAGCTTTAATGGTTTGCGCAACAGGCTAGACGGCTATGACGCCTCGGGCCAGCGCGATGGCTACGGCGTGTGTGGTGTTCAATGCGCCGAGTTTGTAGCGTGCGGAATCCACGTATACACGCAATGTGTGTTCCGAGATTTTGAGAATTTCGGCAATTTTCCCACGGCTCAACCCGATCCCGAGGTATTTGAGGACATCAAGTTCGCGGGGCGACAGCTCACGTCCTTCGATCGGTTCGGCGGTGTGGGTGGCCGCTAAGGTTTTTTGGTGGAAGTAGTGCGATATCA
>JAGLUD010000419.1 GCA_023134935.1 Paracoccaceae bacterium
ACCCCTAAAGCACCGCAAAAAGCGCATCGACCTTGAAGCGCGCGGGCTGATTAAAGGTGCGCAAACTATCTACCTCGGCCCTGGCCGCAAACCCGGGTTCTCGCGTTTGCATGTATTGGGCGCCGTTGATCCCCGCGTTAACGCCGCGACTATCATCCAGATCGAAGCGCCGGATCGCGAAGAACCCTTCATCCCGTCCGCCGCCCGCATGGGCGCGACGTTCCTGCACGGGGCGGCAGTCACCATCCACAAAGCGCAAGGCTCGCAATGGCCCGAGGTGCAATTGTTTGCGCCCGACATCTACGCCGCCTACCGTTCAGGCAGGTCCGAAGCAGGGATTGCAGTGTGGAAAAGGTTGGCTTATGTGGCCATCACACGGGCCGAAACGCGCCTGCGCTGGGTGACCCGTTACATGTTGGCCCGTCCAACAGAACCGCTGGGCATCGCCGATCTTGATGCCCCGACCCCGCCAATGGAATTGACGGGATCGGAAGAAAGTTAACCGCGAATACGGCGGAAGATTTCGGACGCAGTCCAACCTGCCAGCAGCGCAACGGCCAGCGACAGAAGGCCATAGATGAACGCCTGTTCGTGGGCCAAGTCGTACAACCACTTCTCGATCCCGGTCTTGCGAACCGTAATCGTAGACGTCGAAGTGCTGATAACCCGCTGATCACGAACCAGCATAGTTTTCACAGTGTACTCACCCTCGACCACGTTCACAGGCATTGCCAGCTTGGTGGTAAACAGCGTTTCTTCGGTCAGCGTCACAGGTGTCACTTCGGAAGCATAAGTTCCGTTATCCTGATGAATACGGATCACCGCCTCGCGGAACTCCTCGTCAGCCTCATCGGTCACGCGGACAGCATAATCCAACCCAAGGTTACGCAACGAGCGTTCGCTCTCGGTCACCAACTCTTCCAATGGGCCAGTGGCCGCGATGGAATAATAGCTCGGTGCGCGCTCCATCTCTACGGAATCTGCGTTCACCCAGATGATAACCTTACGTTCCTTCTGGCGTACCAACGTATCAGTCGGTGGGCCGGAAACCTCGATAATTACGTCCAGCTTGCCGGCGTCAGCATTAACCGGCGCATCGCGCTTGATCGCCCCGAATAGAAAAATCTCGGAGCCATCAAAAGTTGCCGTAATCGACACACCATCTTGGCTGAGCTCGGAAACAACGGTCTCCTGCGCGCTGGCAATAGTTGCCGCAAACAGGCCGATGATTAGGAATATAACTCGCATATCAGTGTCCCCCCGCGCCAATAGAGAACAGCTCGGTTGGTGTTAGAACCAGATCAAGACCCAGTTTCAAACAAACACCCAGAACCATAATCGCCAACAAGATACGAAGCTGTTCAGCTTTCATCTTAACGCCGATCCGCGTACCGATCTGTGCACCAACAACGCCGCCAAGCAGCAACAGCAGCGCAAGAACCGCATCAACCGTATAGTTCTGCGTCGCGTGCATCATTGTCGTAAACGCTGTCACGAAAATAATCTGGAACAACGACGTTCCGATAACCACTTTCGTCGGCATACCCAGAACATAAATCATCGCAGGCACCATGATGAACCCGCCGCCGACACCCATGATAGCGGCCAGAACACCAACCAGCGCACCAAC
>JAGLUD010000042.1 GCA_023134935.1 Paracoccaceae bacterium
CTTCGAATTCACGTTGGTGATGACGGATCGGGGTACCCGCCCGATCTAATAGGGAAAATCGGTGACCCGTTCGTTCGCAAACGGACCGACAAACAAAAGTCTCAAGCTGTGCGGCCGGAGTACGAGGGCATGGGATTGGGGCTATTCATTGCGAAGACTCTCCTGGAGAGGTCCGGCGCGCGCCTCACGTTTGCAAATGGGTCTGAAGTGCCGGGAAAACAGGCCGCGTCAACCTCTGGGCCACCGGAATTCGCTCGCCCAACGGGCGCCATCGTCGAGGTCGTCTGGCGCAGGTCAGATATCGAGGCCGAACCCTCCTCCGTGCGCGGACCCCTTGGGGAAAATCCAAAATTCAACTGATCTGCTCCATCAATCACAGCTTACTGAACTATGAATTCTGCATGAAGCGCCCCAGCGGCCTTGATAGCCTTCAAGATATCAATCATGTCCTGCGGCGAGACACCCAGTGCATTTAGACCTTCGATTACTTCTGGCAACGAAACGGCATCATCAACCAATGCCAGCCCGATTCCGGGCTCTTCTTCAATATCAACTTCTGATCGCGGAACCACGATCGCCTCGCCCGATCGAGAAAACGGGTTTGGCTGCACTACCAACGGAGCCTCTTTGACGCGCAGCGTCAGGTTTCCTTGTGATATTGCCACGCGAGAGATGCGAACATCATCACCCAACACGATAGTTCCAGACCGTTGATCAACGACAACTCTGGCCTTTTGTGCTGTGATAACTTCAATATTTTCTAGCATACTTATCAAGTGCGCGGGGCTAGGCGCACCGGATCTGTCTATATCAAGTTGCACAGTGCCCGAATCCATCATCCTCGCTATACGTTTTCCAAAGCTGTTGTTGATCGCCTGCTCTATTCGAACAGCGGTCGTAAAATCTGGATTTCGCAATGCAATTCGCATCTCCCGCATATCTGACAAGACAAAATCAACCTCCCGCTCCACTCGTGCGCCGGCGGGAATAACCGCGGACGTTGGGACGCCCCGGACTACTTCCGCAGCCTCGCCCGACGCGGAAATGCCTCCAGCAATCAACGAACCTTGCGCGACCGCATATATATTTCCGTCTGCCGCGCTCAACGGGGTCATAATCAATGTTCCACCCCTCAAGCTTTTTGAATCACCAATGGCCGATACGGTGACATCGATTTGCCCACCAGCACGTGCGAAAGCCGGCAAATTGGCCGTCACAAGTACAGCCGCAACATTTTTTGGACGAAATTGTTCGCCGGCAACATTAATACCCAAGCGCTCCAGCAAGTTGGCGAGTGCCTCTTCAGTGAATGGCGCGTTTCGAAGGCCATCCCCTGTCCCATTCAAGCCAACCACAAGTCCGTAACCAACCAAATCGTTGCCACGAACGCCGTCATATTCCACCAGATCTTTAATCCTGACCGCTGCTCCAAAGGCAATGGAGGGTCCCAAAAGGACGATAACCAGTAATGGAAAATATCGTAATACTTTCAAAGCGTTCACCCGTTACCTCAAGTAATTTGTCAGCGAAAGGTTCGACAATCGAGCAGTAATTGTATAAATCGCCTGCAATTGTACTTGCAAAGCCTCGAACCTAGTTATCGCTTCGTAAGGGTCTGTTGAAATTATCGAGGCCCTCTCCAGCTCGAAAACAGCGCTCATCGAACGATTTCGGGCTCCCGCATTTTCGATCCGGCCCTCTGCGAAACCTAGCGTTTCTCTAAGGGTAGTAATTTCTCCAGTTGCAGCAATAGCTGCATTGCCAGCCTCGCGAAGCAGATCAACCTGATCTGACGTGCCCAAAAAATTCGGCGCGTTGGACGCAACTGCGGCAATTGTAAGCGCCCGTATTGCATTGCGAACCCCGATTGAATCCGCCTTTTGGGCGTACTCAATCGTCTCACCATCTGCGCCGCGAAACGGTGGACCGTCCTGCGTTGCACCAGCGAACACATTCGTTTCAAACCCGCCCCCTGGGGTATAGAAATAATCGTCGATCGCAACTAGCGCCGCTGCGGAATCCGTTGCGCCTGCAACGATGGCGGAAATATCACTAATGACAATAGTGGCTGGCGTAACGGCCTGCTGATTCAGTGCGGCCCCGGCGAAAATGCTATGGCGCCCATAACGAACGTTTAATGCCGTGACCACTGCTCCCAATGCATACTCCGCATCACTTGCGATAAGTTCGGAAGATTGCGCATCTCCGCGCTCGACTGCGGACAAAAGTCGAGGACCGAACTCAACCAGGTTTTCATGAATGTTCCCAAGTGCCGTTTGCGCGAGCGCTGACTTTCCTCCTGCCAACTGAATGGCATCGGCGTCCGAGCCTAGCTGTGAGATTGTACGGTCGATCGCAAACAACTTGCCCAAATCCCCCGCGGTAGCTGTCACCAAATCACTCCTGATACCAGACGAGACTTCAACACTTGCAATCTCCAAGGCGGTTTTCGCCCGGGAGTTCTGTTCCGAAAGTTTCGTTGCGGACGCAAGGTCCGAATGCCCGACGGTAATCATTTACATCTCCAACAATTTTCTCATTAGTCCATCAAGAACCGAAATCACACGAGCGTTGGCCGCATATGCCTGCTCAATGACAAGTAACGACTGCATTTCTTTGTCGGTATCAACGCCGACAGCTTGTAATTCTTCGGAGCGAAGCGACGAGTGCAAGCTTTGCTTATATGCATGATCTTCTTCTGTTCTAAAGGATTCAGACACCCAGAATGAGGTGGTTTCTTCCGCAAATCCTACGCCGCTCATCGCAATAGCCAGCCCCAAGTTTGTGGAGGCAGGCCTAATATCCACGAGCGCGCTTGCCATCCGAATTAATTGCGCACTTTCACCCACAATTCCTTGTGTTACGGCACCCACTCCATCGCGCAACCGCCAAATTTCGCCACCGTTCGCGGGATCCACTGACGGATTCACGGATATGCGGCCGCTAATTCCAATTTCGTCCAATGAGCTGTAGTAAGCTCCTGTGTTCGTAAACATCCCAGCGTCGCCAAGCAACATTGTCGGGTCGATGGACGGGTCCTGAAACCTCTCGATTAAGTCAGCAGAAAGCGCGTCTAGGCGGACTTGGAATTTAGGCGCGATTGTGTCTCGAACCAAGAAGTTTGCTGATAATGACCCCCCATCTACCGCCCGCCCGAAAATGCCAACATCAACTGGCTTTCCATTTACTGATAAGCCTGACAGCGCGCCCGACGACAGCGTCATGCTTGGCATGATCAAGTGTGTTTGCGTAAACTCCAACTTTCTTGCAGAGCCGTTCAACAACACCTCGCCACCCTGTGAAAATATCGCGACGTCACCGTTGTCTGCTTTTGTCTGCCTAACAGGGATAATTGAATTCACTCGATCAACCGCCATTTGCCGCTGATCTTCCAATGCCGAAATATTCAGTCCGGACAGAGAAAGCGCCCTGATTTTCGCATTTAGTGATTCAATTTGCTTCAGCGCGGTATTGACCGTTTCCACATCCCGTACAATTCTGGTGTCGGCATCGAGGCGCACTCGGCTGACTTCCGTCGAGATCTGGTTAAACGTAGATGTGAGGTTTTTTGCTGCAACCAAAATCCCCTGCTGGAGTGCGACCGAATCCGGAGCGCTAACCGCTAAAGACAAAGCGTCTTCAAACGCTGCATATCGCACTGCTAAAGCGCCCGAATCTCCAGGCTCGCCCAATACGCCTGCTAATCTGGCCAGCGCATCTGATTTGGTGGATGTATTGGCAAAGTCCGCTGACGCATTTCGCCGCAACCGCGTGATCAACGCGTCTTCGCTCCGCGTAATCCCTTCTATCCCAACTCCGCTACCTTGGTTGCCTAGAACCGTGGCCGAGTATTCAACTTGTTGGCGGCTGTATCCTTCGGTCAGCGCGTTTGACACGTTGTTAGATACAGTTTCCGCCGAACGCGACATTGCAGACAAGCCTGAATATGCATTATTCATAGCATTTGAGATACTCATCGACCTGCCTCCCTAGTCTAACGTTTAATGTTCGTTGTTTCCTGCAGCATCTCGTCGACTGTCTGGATGATCTTCGCATTCGACGAATACGCCCTTTGCGTTTTGATCAAAGCAGTCAGTTCACCAGCGATATCAGTCGTTGATTCTTCGCGGGCATAGCCGATGGTTGATCCAGTTGGGCCGGAGCCAGCGTTCCACAAATACATCGGACCACTCGCCTGCGAAAGTGTGAACGCTTGATTGCTTTGCGCGTTCAGGCCATCGGGATTTCGCACATCAATAACCGGAACCTGATAAATTGTACGTGTAAATCCACTGTCATATATGGCGGAAACTATTCCGTTTTCGTCAATCTCAACGGATGTCAAATTCCCCGTCGGTGCGCCGTTTTTGGTAAGCGAGATAGGCACGAATTCTGCCGACATCTGCGTTACCCTAGTGGCCCCGCCAGGCTCTCCAACTTCAATTTCAACCGGTCCGCTTGCGAAGCTTACCGAAACATTACCCGTCAGCGGATCATACGTACCGCCAAACACCGGCGTTACCGATGCCACGGACCCGCCAGTCGTGGGGGTGTCATTAAATGTAAGTG
>JAGLUD010000420.1 GCA_023134935.1 Paracoccaceae bacterium
GAATTTTGATGTCAAAATCCGACAAGACACAGGCGGTCATAACGCCGATGCTCGATATTATGCAAACGATCCCGAGTTTCGTATACCTGATCCCCATCCTGATGTTGTTGGGCATTGGCAAAGTCCCTGGCCTGATTGCGGTCTGCATTTACGCCATTCCACCAGTTGTGCGATTGACCAACCTTGGTATCCGGTTAGTGGACCGCGATGTGCTTGAAGCGGCGGATGCATTCGGTGCCTCACCAAGTCAAAAGTTGTTTACGGTGCAACTCCCGTTGGCGCTTCCAAACATTTTCGCAGGTGTGAACCAGACGATCATGATGGCATTGGCCATGGTTGTGGTTGCGGCACTGATTGGTGTGCACGGCCTTGGGCAAGAAGTGCTGAAAGCGGTTAACAACCAATACCTCGCGCTTGGTATGATGAACGGACTGGCGATTGTGGCGATTGCTATCGTCTTCGACCGCGTTTCACAAAAATATGGTAAACGCTTGCAGAAGCACTCGGAGGTGATCCATGGCTGATAATAGCATTGAAATCCGTAATCTTTATAAGATCTTCGGAGCGAACGGTAAGAAGTATGTCGAGGCTGTCGAAAACGGCATGTCCAAAGACGATTTGAATGCACAACACGGGCACGTTTTGGGTTTGAAAAACATCAATATCCACATGCCTCAAGCCAAAATTCAGGTAATTATGGGCTTGTCCGGTTCGGGTAAATCCACCTTGATCCGCCACATTAATCGCCTGATCGAACCTACGGTAGGTGAAGTGATTTATCAGGGTGAGGATGTTTGCAAAATGTCCGAATCCGACTTGCGCGAATTCCGTCGCCATAAAACGGCGATGGTCTTTCAGAAGTTCGCTTTGCTACCGCACCGGACCGTGATCAATAACACGTTGTTCGGATTGGAGCTGCAGGGAATAGACAAGAAAGACTCAGAGGAACGCGCGCGCCACTGGCTAAAACGCGTTGGCCTTGCAGGATATGAAGATCGTTATCCCAATGAGCTTTCAGGTGGCATGCAACAACGTGTGGGCCTTGCCCGTGCCCTGACAAATGATGCAGACATCCTGCTGATGGACGAGGCGTTTTCGGCCCTTGATCCGTTGATCCGTAACGATATGCAGGGCATCCTGCTTGAGCTGCAGAAGGAATTGCACAAAACGATCGTATTTATCACCCATGACCTGGACGAAGCTTTGCGTCTTGGTGATCGCATCGCAATCCTGCGTGATGGCGCGGTTATCCAGCAAGGTACAGGGCAGGAGATTGTTCTGAACCCAGCAGATTCCTATATCTCGGATTTTGTGAAAGAGGTGAATCGTGGACGTGTTATTTTGGTGGATACGATCATGGAAGCCAGCGCGAATGGCTCTGCATCCGTTAGTATCCCTAGCGGTAGCCGTTTGGAAGACGCGGCCAAATTACTGTCCGATTCAGGTGAAGCGATCGCAAATGTTGTTGACGACAAAGGGGCGTCCATTGGGGCGATCTCTATGAAATCTACAATTGAAGCGATGGTTACGCCCGCTACGCACTGACGTTATTATAAACCCTTGCGGCCAGACTACATTTGTCTGACAAATACTTGTCTGTGCCGCAAGGAGTACCCCAATGTCCCGTGATAAACGATACGATGTCTTGTTCGAGCCTGTTCAAATCGGCCCGATAACGACCAAAAACCGTTTCTACCAAGTGCCACATTGCAACGGTATGGGGCACCGCTTTCCCAAAGCTATGGCTGCGATGCGCGGAATGAAAGCGGCTGGCGGTTGGGGCGTCGTTTGTACCGAGGAATGCGAAATCCATCCCACCAGTGATTTGTCGCCAGCGGTCGAGATGCGCTTGTGGGACGATAGCGATATTCCAACGCACCGCCTTATGACCGAGGCCGTGCATGAAAACGGCGGTTTGGCCGGCATTCAGCTTGTGCATAACGGCGCGAATGTCCCGAACTATTCCAGCCGCATGCCGCCGCTCGCGCCCAGTGACATGGCTACGACCTACCGCCACCCTTTGCAGGCGCGCGGCATGGACAAGCAGGACATCCGCGATTTACGCCGTTGGCATCGGGATGCGGCATTGCGGGCTAAAAATGCAGGGTACGATATCGTTTACGTTTATGCGGGGCACAATATGACCCTGCTGATGCACTATCTTTTGTCGCGGTATAATAAACGCACGGATGAATATGGTGGCAGTCTTGAAAACCGCGTGCGTCTGGTTCGTGAAATCCTTGAGGACACCAAAGAGGCCGTCGGTGACACCTGCGCCATCGCCTTCCGTTTCGCCGTTGACGAGCTGATGGGCGAGGACGGCATGCGCTGGGATGTAGAGGGCAAAGAGATCGTCGAGATGCTCTCGGATTTACCGGATTTGTGGGATGTGAATATCGCTGGGTGGGAGAATGACTCGCTTCCGTCACGTTTCGGGGCCGAAGGGTCGCAAGAGGAATATATCAAGTTTGTTAAGCAGGCGACGAATAAACCTGTTGTAGGGGTAGGGCGGTTCA
>JAGLUD010000421.1 GCA_023134935.1 Paracoccaceae bacterium
TTGTCGGATTTTGACATCAAAATTCCAAGCGGTATGCCGATCACGATGCAAATCAAAGTCGCCACGGAGATCAGCGCAAGGGTGAACATCGTGTCCTCCCACATGCCAAGATATCCGATTAGCAAAAGCGTAAGAGTTGTGCCAATCACTAGAAACCAGCTGCGGCTGCCGGCATAAACAAGCCCGCATAGGATTAAAATCATCAAAGGCCATGGTGTCGCGACAACAACGCGTTCAAACCACGCCAGAGTTTTTAACAGTGGGTAAAAGAAATTTTCGATAGATTCGCCATTGGCGCGGGTAAATGTTCTAAACGCCTCATCCACGCCTTTTTTGAGATCTCGTAAATCTGTCCGGCTCATTTCCGGAAACTCTGTGAGAATACTCATCTTTCTTTTCTCCCAAATTATTACTAAAAAAACCCGCCAACGAAGCGCTGGCGGGTTTCTGTTTAGTCAAAGTCGAACTTAGAGTGCTGCTTTAATTTTAGCTGCAACCTCTTCAGAGACCCAGTTTGTCCAAAGATCTTCATATTGGATCAGGAACTCAACAGCAGCGTCTTCGCCGGCTGCCTGCTCGTCTGCCATGTAAACCAACATGGAACCCATTGCTTCGCCTGTGAATACACGTGCAGCTAGGTAATCATTGATTTCGCCACCAGTTTCCATGAATTCGTCAGTCACAATTGTGAATACTTCCGACTGGATCCATGAAGTCTGTTGCGGATCAGCACAGTCTTCTTGCGAAATACAAGCATCCCAGTGATCATTACCGGCATAATCTACGCCCCAAGGCACAGGTTGCATGTTGTATTTACCGATCATCGAAGTTGGCGACCAGTAATAGCCAAGCCAGTTTTCTTCACGCTCGTTTGCTTTGGCGATTGAACCGTCAAGACCAGCAGCCGAACCCGGATCGATCAGAACCCAACCTTTGGCTTCCATGTCGAATGCGTTGAACAAGTTTAGGTTCACGTGCTGACAACCCCAACCCGCAGGACAACCAACAAAGGCACCTTTGGATGGATCTTCGGCAGACGGGAACAATTCAGGATGTTCGATCCAGTCCAGAACGGTTTTCAGCTCAGGATGTGCAGCTTTGGTATATGGCGGCATCCACCAGCCTTCGCCTAGTCCCATGATCGGCGCAGTGTTTACCGCGTGCAAACGGCCTTCGGCCATCGCTGGATCAAGAAGTTCGCGTAGCGCGTTTACCCATTGCTCGCCGGCAATCTGCGGCGTGCCTTTTTCATTCATTGACGCAAAAATCGCTGTTGTTCCGCCGATTACCAGCTCTACATTACAGCCATAGCCTTCTTCGAGGATGATCTTATCAACGTTAGCCATCAGTTCACCTGATGCCCAGTTGAATTCAGCCATCACGATATCGCCGCATTCTCCGGCCATAGCACCACCGGCCGACAGGCCAAGCGCAATCGTTGCTGTTGCTACTAATTTTTTCATTGATATTTCTCCGTGTTGGTTTTTGGTGATTATTGTTATTTGTTAGCGTCGCGTATTAATCTGCTGCTTTATTCACATCCAATATCGAATGGCAATTGCAGCTTAAAAGCCCGCAATTCGCTAACTGTTGAATTTTTTTCATTAAGCTACCATAACTTTCTAGGGCAAAATGAATAGCCTTCAACGACATATTTTTGTCGGAAAACGAATAGTTTGGTATTTTTTCTTCAATTAAGCTTCCGACGAAGGCACACAAAACAGGTTTGAATTCGGTACCCAGTGGGATAACGCAACAAGTTGCCGTGCAAGATTTTGCGGGCTACGCGGTAGAGCGGTGCGAAAACAGGTCCAGAATTACTGTCACTTGCAGCCAGCGTTCACGTATCCAAAAATCGCTGATGGTCACGCTCCGCTCCTGATTATGCATCGCCGCCGTGAAGTCTAGATTCAGCAAGTTTGGCACAATGTTATACTTCCGCTTGCGGATCATCACGGTGTCACTCGAATGTTCAGAGGCCACTACAACGATTTAAACGCCTTACGTTTAAATCGCTCGATGCAGCAGTAAACTAACTTATCGAAGCGCTAACCCCAATTCCACCAGCCTTGGCCTGCATCATCACATGATGCGCACAAATGAGGTCCTGCGCGGCAATTCCAAGCGAACGATAGAGCGTAATTTCTTCTGCATTTTCCCGCCCCCGCACTTTCCTGCTTAGAACTTCGCCGATTTCACCAATGATGTGACTGTCAGTGATGGCTCCGTTTTCTATCGCCTTGATGATATCTCCCGCTTGAGCGAACGCGGATGGGCGGTAATCGACGAACAGCGAAGATTTAACCAGCAAGTTTTCGTCAATCTCGCGCATGCTCGGTATAGATGCGCCAACTGCGTTTATATGGCTGCCTGCCTGGACCCATTCGCCCCGAAGAACGGTGTCGCGAGCGGACGTAACGGTGCAAACAATGTCGGCACCGTCCACCGCTTCCTGTACATTGGCGCCAACCTTTATGGTCAGATCGTAGGTGCCTTTGATCCGGTCAACGAGTTCCGTGGCCCGCGCCACGTTGCGCCCGAC
>JAGLUD010000422.1 GCA_023134935.1 Paracoccaceae bacterium
CCCTGTTTCGAGAACCGCTTAACCAACTTGCGGGCTTCTTCAAAAGGCCAGGCTTTGGATTGCAGTGCGAGTTCACGAAGTTCAGACATAATTGTCCCCTTAATATGCACTCCGACAACCGAAGTGCGAAAATATCTTCCGCTTCCTATTGTGCAGCGGGCCATGCGTCAATATTCTTAGGGCAACGAATATAAACGAGGTTATCAAATGTCCGAACAAATTCCCGCATCGTTTTCCGCCCAAGACGCCCTTGTCGCCGTTATGGTGGCCGAGTCCGCGTCGGATGAAAACATCACAAATTCCGAGCTGATGTCGATCACACGGATCGTCGACCACATGCCGATTTTTGCTGATTACGATTCAGGCCGGATCAAAACAGTTAGCCAAGTTGTATTTGACCTGTTCGAGGTTGAAGACGGACTGGACGCATTGTTCGGCATCATCCGCGATGCACTGCCCGAAGAGCTTTACGAAACTGCCTACGCGATGGCCTGCGACGTTGCCGCAGCTGATGGGCGTTTACGTCAAGGTGAATTAGAGTTCATGGCCGAGATCCGCTACGAGCTGAACATTGACCGTTTGCATGGTGCTGCGATTGAGCGCGGTGCGCGGGCGCGCCATATGCATTTGCCCAAATCTTGAGGTGTAAAGGTGCGTGGAGACCACGCACCCTTCAATTTTATTTGTTCTTAAGGCGCGTGACCTTAAGCATGCCCATAACAGCTTTCTCGAAATACGGCTCGCTTTGACCTTTACGGATCTTGCGTAGGAAGTATTTTTCAAAGCCGATTTTGGCCAAGTGCACCCATTTACCTTCGGACGCCCAGTTGATGTTACGCGGAGGATTCTGTGGTTGTGCCAAGAACGCCACGCCGCCATCGCCGAAGTCGGCCAGACAGAATGCGTTCCATGTACCTTCATGTGTCGGCTCGCGACCACGGGTTACTTCACCGATGTTCGCAGCAGCAGCCGCAACCATGCTTTCAATCATATAGCCGGTTTTGGGAACACCCACAGCCACCGGAGTCGCCTCTAGTGGAGCAATCGCGATACACACACCTACCGAGTAGATGTTTTGGTATTTCGGATTCCGCTGGTGTTTGTCGACGATGATAAAACCACGCGGATTAACCAAACCCTCGATATCACGCACCGCAGGAATGCCACGGAAGGCCGGCAGCATCATGGAGTATTTGAAGTCCAGCGCATGTTCCGCCGCAACCGAACCATCGACTGCAATCTCGGAAACAGACATTTTGCCTTCTTCAACCTTGTCCACGCGTGCGTTGGTGATCCACGAAATATGACGGTTCCGCATTTCGGATTCCAGCATACCTTTGGTATCGCCAACACCGCCCAGACCAAGGTGGCCCACATAAGGTTCAGCCGTAACAAATGTCATCGGAACCTTGTCGCGGATTTTGCGTCTACGCAGTTCCGTATCCATGATCATGGCGAATTCATATGCCGGACCATAGCAGGACGCACCCTGAACCGCGCCAACCACAATCGGGCCGGGGTCTTTGCAGA
>JAGLUD010000423.1 GCA_023134935.1 Paracoccaceae bacterium
CCCGTTCGACGTGCCGAGCATAAACGGATACTCACGCGCGATCGACCTCATTGAAGGACTATAAAGATGTTCGAAAATCTTAAACCACAGCCTGAAGATAAAATCATCAAAATGATTGGCATGTTTGCGGCTGACCCGCGCGATGACAAGCTGGACCTTGGTGTCGGTGTTTATAAAGACGCCAGCGGTAACACGCCGGTGATGCGCGCCGTGAAGCGCGCCGAAGCGCGGCTTTTGGAGTCGCAAGACACGAAGAAATACGTCGGGCTTCTGGGGAACCTCGAGTTCGTAGACGGCATGCGTGAACTGGTGTTGGGCGGCAGTGTTGCATCGTCCCGCGTGACCGGTGCACAGACACCGGGCGGCACGGGCGCAATTCGCCAGATATTCGAGCTGATCAACATGGCTACGCCTGATGCGACAGTCTGGATTTCCGATCCGAGCTGGCCGAACCATGAGGCAATTTTGAAGTACCTCGGCATGAAGGTTGGCAAGTATCGTTATTTCGATGAGGCAACATGTGGTGTCGATTTTGATGGCATGATGACCGACCTCGATGGCGCTGCCGCTGGCGATGTTATTCTTTTGCACGGCTGTTGCCACAACCCGACCGGCGCGAATATCACCGTCGAACAATGGGGCGCTGTGACGGAATTGTTGATGTCCAAAAACCTCACACCGATGATCGATATTGCTTATCAAGGTTTCGGCGACGGTCTTGAAGAGGATGCCGCTGGCGTTCGGCTAATGGCTGCGCGTGTTCCTGAAATGCTGATTGCAGCGTCTTGTTCCAAGAATTTCGGCCTTTATCGTGACCGCGTCGGCGCTGCCTTGGCGGTATGTAAAGATGAAGTCGCCTTAACCAAAGGGGCACTGGCCACGCTGAATCGTATGAATTTCAGCTTTCCTCCGGACCATGGTGCGACCGTAGTTACGATTATCATGGGCGACCCTGAACTGCGGGCCGACTGGATGGCCGAAGTGGAAAGCATGCGCGTTTCCATGCTGGAGCTTCGCTCGGGGCTGGCGGATGCACTGCGGCGCGAGACAAACTCCGATCGTTTCGATTTTGTCGCCGATCACCGCGGCATGTTCTCGCGCCTTGGTCTGACGACCCCACAGGTCGACAAGCTGCGCGACGATTATGGCATCTACATGGTTGGTGACAGCCGCTTTAACGTAGCAGGCCTGCCTGCTGATGGTTTGGACGATCTAGCCAAGGCAATCGCGGCGGTTCTTTAACTCGTGGTTCCCTACATCCGTGCCGAAGACGTAGAACATCTGCTGGATTGGAATGACCTGGCAGATGCTTTGTTGGCTGGGCACCGGATGGCAACACCCGAGATTTCGGACCAGTTTTTGCATCGTGGCGATGACACGTTGTTGTCACGCGCGGCATGGATTGATGGCGTCGGTGTTGCGGTGAAATCCGTGACGGTGATGCCGGATAACGCGACGCGTGGGCTACCATCTGTGCATGGCGCGATGGTGTTGTTCGAGGATAAAACCGGACAGGTTGAGGCCGTTATTGATTCCGCTTTGGTGACCAAATGGAAAACCGCAGGGGATTCCGTTTTGGGTGCGCGGTTGCTGGCAAGACCGGACTCAAAGCGGTTATTGATTGTTGGAGCGGGGACAGTGGCGGCCTCTTTGATTGAGGCTTACAGCACCGTTTTTCCCAACATCCAGATTTCTGTCTGGAACCGAACTAAGGCGAAGGCCGAAGGCTTGGGTGTTCCGGTCGTTGACGACCTTGCGGCGGCGGTACACGAGGTTGATATTATCAGTTGCGCGACTATGGCTACCGACCCAATCATTAAAGGGGAATGGTTGCGCGGTGGGCAGCATCTCGATCTAATCGGCGCGTTCAAGGCGGACATGCGCGAGGCGGACGATCTAGCCATGCAGCGCGCATCGGTTTTTGTGGATAGCAAGGCGACGACGGTTGAACATATCGGTGAGTTGATGATTCCGATCGCCAGCGGCGCAATTTCGAAGGCTGATGTTCAGGGTGATTTATACGATTTGGTTCGTGGCGGTGGCCGCACGTCGGATGATGAAATCACCTTGTTCAAGAACGGCGGCGGGGCGCATCTGGA
>JAGLUD010000424.1 GCA_023134935.1 Paracoccaceae bacterium
TTCATTATAGTAGACGGGAAAC
The DNA here is from genome assembly GCA_023134935.1 of Paracoccaceae bacterium. GTDB lineage: Bacteria > Pseudomonadota > Alphaproteobacteria > Rhodobacterales > Rhodobacteraceae > NORP23. Next base: position 23 of record JAGLUD010000424.1, read on the forward strand.
CGTCGCTGCGGCTTGTTAGGGTGGGGTATCCACTGCCTGACGGCCGAATATCCGTTGTCTCCGGCCTTAATGGCGGAGAAATGGTCATCGTTAATCCACCAGCCAATCTCGTTTCCGGCGAATAAGGAAACCTGAAAGAAAGGGAGGAGTATGTGATGACTGATATAGTAGAAAACAACGCTGACGACGCATCTAAAAATCTCGGTCTTGCGGGTAAGCTCGCGCAGGGATTTATTAATTCACCATTGTCGCCGCTATTGCTGTTTGCATGTTTGGCGCTGGGTATTTTGGGGTTGATTTCAACGCCACGTCAGGAAGACCCGCAGATTTCCGTGCCGATGGTCGATATTTTCTTTTCGTACCCCGGTGCTTCGGCAAATCAGGTAGCCTCGTTGGCGACCGACCCGCTGGAACGGCTGATGTCGGAAATTGAGGGCGTAGACCATGTGTATTCCATGTCGCAACGCGACGGGGCGATGGTTACCGTTCAGTTCGATGTGGGCGAAGAGATGGGACCGTCGCTGGTCAAGCTTAACGCTAAAATCCAGTCTAATCTGGACAGTATTCCGCCGGGAGTTTCGCAGCCGTTAATCAAGCCTAAGGGCGTTGATGATGTGCCTATTGTTACGCTGACGTTGTGGTCGCATGAAGTTGACGAGGCGGCGTTGCGTTCGCTTGGATTGAACGTGATCCAGCGCCTTAAAGAAGTCGAGAACACCTCGCAAAGTTTCATTGTGGGTGGGCGTTCCGACGCCATCCGTGTTGAAGTATTCCCTGAACGTTTGGCCGGTTTTGGCATCAGCCTTGACCAGTTGGCGCGCACAATCCGCACGGCGAATTCCGAGCGTGGGGTTGGGTCGGTTGAGATGGGTGCTACCTCGTTCACACTATATACGGGCTCGTTCTTGCGCACAGCTCAGGATATTGAAAACCTGATGGTTGGTGTGTTTAACGGCAGCCCGACATATGTCCGTGATGTGGCCCTTGTTACTGAGGGCACGAATGACGCGACTGATGTGGTTTCTTACTACACTGGTCCTGCTTACGGCACGCACGGTGAAGAGGGCGAAGAAGTTCATGTGTCTGGTGAACGTGCGCCGATTGGTGCGCCTGCGATTACGATTGCGGTTTCCAAAAAGGGTGGCTCCAACGGGGTTGGCGTGGCCGATGAAATTCTGGCTTATGTAGATCGTCTGCAAGGTAGTCTGATCCCTGACAACGTTCATGTTGAAGTTACGCGGAACTATGGCGAAACGGCGAACCATAAGGTTAATGAGTTGCTGTTCAAGTTGTTCGTGGTGACTGGCGCTGTGACCATGATGATCTGGTTGGCGCTGGGCTGGCGTGCCTCGGTTGTGGTGCTGGTGGTTATTCCGGTGGTTATTCTGCTTACGGTTTTCGCGGCATTCCTGATGGGGTTCACGATTGACCGGGTTAGTTTGTTTGCGCTGATCTTCTCTATCGGGATCTTGGTGGATGACGCCATTGTTGTGGTCGAAAACATCTATCGTCGGTGGTTGCTGAAGGGCGAATGTACCGATGACTGCACTGTGGATGCGGTGCGCGAGGTGGGTAACCCGACGGTTCTGGCGACCTTTACAGTGATCGCGGCGCTTATGCCGATGGGGTTCATTTCTGGAATGATGGGGCCGTATATGGCACCGATTCCAGCACTGGGTTCGGCGGCGATGCTGTTGTCCTTGTTCGCAGCGTTCATCTTCACACCGTGGTTGGCGAAGCGTATTCGCCCGTCGATGGAAAGCCTCGAAAAGATGCAAAAGACGGAGCACCGTCAGGCGGAATGGCTGCATAAGCTGTTCACCAAAGCGTTGCTTCCGTTGATTAACGTCCGCTGGAAAGGTTGGGCATTCGGAATTGGCCTGCTGATCGTGTTCGGGCTTAGTCTATCGATGTTTGGTACCAAGGCTGTGACGGTCAAAATGTTGCCGAACGATAATAAACCTGAGTTCAATGTTACTGTTAACATGCCCGAAGGTACGGCGTTGCCGACCACTGCAAACGTTGTGGCACAGTTGGCAGAAGAGTTGCAGAAAATGCCGGAAGTTACGGCGTTGCAGTCTTATGCCGGTACGGCGTCACCGTTTAACTTCAACGGCTTGGTGCGGCATACATATTTGCGCAGCGAAAGCTGGCATGGCGATATTCAGGTGCAATTACAGCACAAAGAAGATCGGGATATGACCTCGCATGATCTGGCTGTTATGGCGCGTGAGGCCTTGTTGCCGATCGCAAATAAACTGGGTGCCAAGATCGAAGTGATCGAGATGCCACCTGGCCCGCCTGTTCTGCAGACTGTCGTGGCCGAGGTTTACGGCCCTGATGCGGAGACCCGTCGCCAAGTGGCACGTGATCTGGAAGGCATGTTTGAAGAAGCTGAAACCATTGTGGACGCTGACAGCTATCTGCAAGCCCCGTATGAAAGCTGGCGTTTCGTTGTGGACCGTGAAAAAGCGTCCCGCCGTGGTGTGTCCGTTGAAGACATCAACCGTCAGCTTGAAATGGCCATGGGTGATTTCAAACTGGGCGACGTGAAAATGGAGCGCTCGTTAGAGCCTCGGTTCATCATCCTGCAAATGCCGCTTTCGCTGCGCAGCCAGTTTGGTCGTCTTGGCCAGCTGCCAATTCCGACAGCCAATGGAACTATGATCCCGCTGACAGAACTGGGCCGTTTTGAGCCGTTCCTGATGGACGATCCTGTGTATCACAAAGACCTGCGTGCAGTTGAGTACGTAACGGGTGAAGTTGCAGGCCGCCTTGGCGCGCCGATCTATGCCTTGTTCGAGGTCGAAGATCTGCTGGACGAATACGTTTCGCCTGACGGTGTGCGTGTTGGTACGAATTACACTGGCCCACCTGCTGACAGCCTGCAATCGTCGCTGGAATGGACGGGTGAGTGGACGGTTACGTATGTGACCTTCCGTGACATGGGTATCGCATTCGGTATCGCGCTGATCATGATCTACATCCTTGTGGTTTGGGAATTTGGCAACTTTACGACGCCAGCCATCGTTATGGCCCCGATCCCGTTGACGTTGATCGGTATTGTGCCCGGGCACTGGTTGTTTGGTGCGTCATTCACGGCGACCTCGATGATCGGATTTATCGCGCTGGCGGGTATCATCGTCAGGAACTCGATCCTGTTGGTGGATTTCGCCCGTATTCAGGTTGAATCCGGCATGGAAGTTAAAGAGGCCGTGATTAGCGCCTGTGCGACACGTACACGCCCGATCATTATCACGGCTATGGCGTTGGTTGCTGGTTCATTCGTAATTCTTAGTGACCCTATTTTCCAAGGCATGGCGATTTCGCTGATGTTTGGCGGGATGGTTTCCACGCTGCTGACACTGATCGTTATTCCGCTTGGTTGCGTTAGCTTTAGAGCCGCGCTGATTGAGGGCGATAACGGTGGCGACGATGACGGTAACGACAATGGTCAAAAGCCGGCAGCTAATACGGATACGGCAACGGTTAATGCCGATGCGAAGTCTTCGGGCGTGTTTTCCGGGATCGTTGATGTGGTCGTAATGGTTGGCGAAGTTGCAGTGTTCTTGGTGGTTGGCACCGTTACGGGCGTATTCCGCTGGATCAAAGGGTTGTTTACACGATCCGAGACTGTAGCGCCTGCACCCGTTGTATCGCCGAAAGTTGCTGCGGCACCTGCACTGGCGCCTACACCGGTAAAGACTGCGCCGAAGCCGAAAGCGAAGCCAGCAGCGAAGCCGAAGGCCAAGCCAAAAGCTAAACCAGCGGCGAAACCAGCAGTTAAGCGTAAAGCAAAGGCCGCTCCAAAAGCCGCCCCTAAGGCTGTGCCGAAACCTGCGGCTAAGCGTGCTGCGAAGCCAACGCCTAAGCCAGCAGCGAAAACTACAGTGACGCGCAAAGCCGCAACAAGAAAACTGCGCCGGGGTATTCGTCTGAATACTTCTATCAATGATACTCAGGAATAGGATTGAAACTATGCGTAAAACCATTGCAATAACCGCGATCCTGACTGCAACGGCCCTTAATATGGCCGCCGCTGCCGACGGCGTTATGCCTTCAGCATTGCCCGGTCCGTATCAGTTTATAATGATCCCGCAGCAGAATTATGTGCAGCCAACGCCATATGTTGCGCAGCAGGTTCAAAACATGCAGCGAACACAACAACCGCAACAACCGTATTGGATGCAGGCACCGAACCAGCAGGTGTTGCCGTACTGGATGCAGAATTCGCAGCAGCAACCGTTTGCAAATGGAAATCCGGTGGGTGTTCCTTACGGCAGCCAAGGTAACGCTGCGACCAACACACAAGCTGGTGGTCAAGCGCAGGGTGGGTTCGATTTTAACGCACAAGCGCGCGGCAACAATACGTTTACCCAAGGTTATGGTCAGAGCGCTGGCCCTGGGTATTTTCCGGGTTATGGAGCGCGACCGCAGGCTGCACAGGCCAGACCGGCACAGCCAAACACCGGGCCTTCGCAACCACAACCTGCACCTAATTTCCAAGGGTATCAGGCCGGATCTTACCCACAGCAGCAAAGCTGGAGCGGACCATGGAACGGCAACTGGGGCTTCCCTTGGGGTGGTCAATCATTTGGACCGTGGGGGCCAGTTAGCCCGAACGGATACGGCGCACCAACAGGGTGGGGTCGCTAAATGTTGACGGATTTAGAAACAAAAACAAACGGAAAGTTTGGAATGAAAATGAAGCATATTGCTCCGATAATCGCGCTAGGTGCACTTGTTGCAACGTTGCCGCTTGGTGCTGCTGCGCAAGGAAATTTGTGGAACACTACCGAAGCACCGCAATCGCAGTATGTGCCGACAACGCCTGTGGCCAGCCCTTATGCACCTGCAAATCTTGAGCAGCAGTTGTCGTCAGGTGGAACATTGCCGCAAGCAGTGCCGCAGGAATATGTTCAGCCAAGCGTTGAAGCCGGGCCACAGTTCGCCCCGTTGGAGCAGCCAGTAGCTGCGCCGCAGTATGGGCAGCAGTTCCAGCAGCAGCAACAGCAACAACAATTCGCGCCGATGCAGCAGCAATTCATGCAACAGCAGCAGTTTCCTCAGATGCAGCAGTTCATGGGACAACAGCCGTATTACGGCAACGTGCCATACGGCAATGTCCCATACGGCAACTATGGCAACTACGGTGGCTACGTTCCGAATTACGCCTATGGCGGATATCCGAATGCCGGGGGTTACCCCGGTGCTTACGGCGGATACCCGGTCACCAATGGCTACAACAGCATTCCCTACGGATACG
>JAGLUD010000425.1 GCA_023134935.1 Paracoccaceae bacterium
AGGCACGCCTTGCAGCAACGAAGACAAGCCTTGCCGCTAGTTCTGGGCGCCTGGCACTTTCTAAAGAGATTTACCGTGCAATTATCGGGGCCGAACCTGTAAACCTGCAATCCGCACCAGCTTTGCCACGATTGCCGAATTCCTTGGCTGAGGCCGAGTCGATTGCAATGCGCGAACACCCGTCAATATTGGCAGCACGCTTCGCCGAAAAAGCTGCGGAATTCGATATCTCGCGTGCGCGTGCCGCCAGTTTAGGGACGGTGACCTTGGGTGGATCAGTGGCGTATACCAATTTTGACGGTGCGTTTGTTCAAACCGAAGGAACTGAGGCCTCAATATCACTAAGTGGTCAAATACCGATCTATAACGGCGGCGTGCTATCCAGTTCCATCCGTTCAGCCGCGCAGATATTGGAGAGCCGTAAGGCCACGACCCAAAACGTTATGCGTCAAATCCGGCAGGCGACTGCGTCTTCGTGGGCAAATATCAGGGTAGGGCGGGCTTCCATCACAGCTGCTAATCTGCAGATAGAGGCGTCACAAATCGCTTATGATGCAATCAAAGAAGAAACACGGTTGGGTTCGCGTACAACGCTTGACCTTTTGGACGCGGAGCAGGACTTGCTGTCTGCTAAATCCAATTTGGCATCTGCGCAGCGGGACGAATATGTGGCTGCGTTGAACCTGTTGTCCTCGATGGGGCTGCTAACGGTTGAAAACCTTGATCTGGGCATACCTGCCTATGATCCGCAGGTGAATTTCAATGCGGTAACCAGCAAAGCGGCGACGCCGTTTTCGGGCAGCAGCATCCTTGATGCTATCGGTGATCGCTGGAAGTAAAACGGTTGACGCAATAACACGACCTCAGCTAATTTGCATGTAGATCGACAGTTGTGAGGACACGTGGAAAAGCCTGAACAAGAAGACTTGAACGACGTTTTGTCGGCCATTCGAAATATGGTCCGCGATGAAACCCGTGCGAAGTTTTCGGAGACAGCTACGCCGCCTATCAAGCTTAAAAAAGTTAAGCTAAAACCTGAGAAGCGGGCGGTGCGCCAACCGAATCTACCCGCTAAGATCCTAATCCTTCATCCACATATGCGCGTGAAGAAAGCGAAGCCCGAGACTATTATCCTCGACAAATCGTCTCGCGTTCCACATGACTCGCCCAACGCTGCTGGCGAAAGCTTTGCCATTGCCAACCCTGTCATGGATGACGGATTGCTGCGTGATATGGTGCGTGAGGTCGTGCAAGAGCAGCTTCGCGGGGAGCTTGGCAAAGAAATCATCGGGGCTATCAAGCGCGATATGGTGCAATTGCTGGAAAAGAAGCGTTAACGCAGTTTTGGTGGGTTTTTAGGGTCCATTCCCGGCGCCACTGGCTTTAACGGGGCTGGCAGAACCAAGTCGGGTATGTCGAATTTCAATCCAACATTTGCAAACCCTTCGATATGGGGCGACGTGGTATCAAGAAATGTCACGTCCAATTGCCCAGCCTCGATTCCGCTAAAGGCCAGCGCTTCGGAAATGGCCTCGGCGACACCCTCTTGGGCAGCGTTAGGCACGTCGATCATCGCCAACATATGCCCGTTTTGCGCACCCTTATAGGTTACCCCCACCAGATAAGCCGCCGCAACAACACCGGACATGTTCGCAAGTTTGATATCGAGGGCCGAAATCAACGTTTCGGGCAACCCTTTGGGGGGGTGCAATTGTTCTGGCACCGCCTCGGTTACGATGGATTTCGCGCCGAGTACTTCGTTCAGCCAGTCAACGGTGGTCGGTGGCATCAGCATGCTGGATGGGGCGACACCTAGATTCAAACCCAACCCGATGGCTTCGCCAGCCAGCGTTTTTGCGATGCGACGGCCAGACATTGCGACAAACGGAGTTGGCGTGTCGACAAAATCCGCCAATCGGTCCTCGCGGTCGAACACGAGGGCGAATGCCCCATCGCTCGTTTCGAAGATCAGTGGCCGAGCACGATCGTCGGTGGCTTCTTCTTCAAGCATCAAAAATAGTTCGGCGTCAGCGAGGCGTTCATAGAAGCGTAGGCTTTGCGCCTCACTAGCTTCCATTGTGGCATGCGCTTGATCTAGTGGTGTTTGCATAGATTAGCCTAACTAACGAAGTTTACGATCAGGGTGACACCCAGCAAAATCGCGATCCACAACACCATCGAACCTGTCGGCCAAACCTGCGCCATCCGCCCTTCGGGACCATGCGAGCTATGCAGACGCGAGATAACAGCAGCTATGCTGTGACGCCAAAATATTCCATTGGCCGACCACATTTTAGAAACCGTGCGAGCGACGGTGCCGATTATAGTTGGTAGAAAACGGCGATATGTCCAGTCGGTGTCCAAATTGATCGCGCGGATTTCGGGTGGGTGAATGCCGGTACGCATCAATACGCCAAATGCGAGCA
>JAGLUD010000426.1 GCA_023134935.1 Paracoccaceae bacterium
ATGTTCCCGATGGTCGCGCAGTTCGATGAATTCAGCGAGGCACGGCAACGGCTTCTGGACGAGGTGGAGCGCGAGAAGAAGCAACGGCACCTGATGCCGAGCAAGATCGAGATCGGCGTGATGTTGGAAACCCCGAGTCTGGCGTTTGCGCCCGCGCAGTTCTTCGATTTGGCCGATTTCGTTTCGATTGGCGGCAATGATTTGAAGCAGTTTTTCTTTGCGGCGGACCGCGAGAATGAAAGGGTTCGGCGTAGGTATGACACGTTGAATGTTAGCTTCCTGAATTTCATCGAACAGATTGCGCAAAAGTGTGATGCCTCAGGAACTCCGGTGTCGTTCTGTGGCGAAGATGCAGGGCGGTCGTTGGAGGCCTTGGCCTTTGCTGCAATGGGGTTACGGACGTTGTCCATGCGGCCAGCGTCAATCGGGCCGATCAAGCGGTTGATACGTTTTGTGGACCTGTCAGCAGTGAAGCACGTGATTGACGAGGCCCGCGCGTCTGGCTCGCAATCGGTGCGGCCTGCGCTGGAAAAATATATGGACTCGATCGAGGCGCCGCATCGTTAGGCCCCGCTTGGTTATAATGGTAAAAGAACCACAGGCCGGTCGGGTGAAGACGCGGCTGGGGCGAGACATTGGTATGACCAATGCGGCGTGGTGGTTCCGGCATCAAACAAAGCGGCTGATACGAGAGGTGGGGTCCGACCCGCGATGGCAGCTCCGGTTGTCGGTTTCGCCTGCGCCACAAGCATTACACAGCCGCGCTTGGCCTGTGGGAATCCCGCGTGATCCGCAGGTTAGGGGCGATTTGGGCGCGCGGATGCGGCATGTTTTTGAAGCCACACCAAGCGGGCCGGTTGTGCTGATTGGTGGGGATATTCCCGGGGTTACGCCAGCGATTATCCACGATGCCTTTGAAAAACTGAACGATCATGATTGCGTTTTCGGACCTGCGGAGGATGGCGGGTTCTGGCTGGTTGGAATGCGGCGTGTTGGACCGCTTCCGATTGATTTGTTCAAGGGCGTGCGGTGGTCTTGTGCGGATACGCTGGCGGATACTTTGGGAACGCTGGGTAACGCCTCCGTTGCTTTTGCCGCGACGCTTCGGGACGTAGACACGGCCGCTGACTTACCGTAACTAACGCCTGAACCACAGGAGATTTCCATGATTGGACGCTTGAACCACGTTGCCATTGCCGTGCCGGACCTAGACGCGGGTATCGCGCTTTATCGCGACACGCTGGGTGCGAAAGTTAACGAACCGCAAGACGAGCCGGATCACGGTGTGACGGTCGTGTTTATCGAGCTGCCAAACACCAAAATCGAATTGCTGCATCCACTGGGTGATAACAGTCCAATTACTGGGTTTTTGGAAAAGAATCCATCCGGCGGAATTCACCATATCTGCTATGAGGTGGACGATATTCTGGCGGCGCGGGATAAACTGCAAGCATCTGGCGCGCGCGTTCTGGGTGGTGGAGAGCCGAAGATTGGTGCGCATGGTAAGCCTGTGCTATTCCTGCACCCCAAAGATTTCACCGGAACTTTAATCGAGTTGGAGCAAGTTTAATGGCCATCACATCTGCAATGGTTCTGTTCGCCGTCATCTGGTTCATGCTGCTGCTTATGGCGCTTCCGATGCGCATGAGAAGTCAGGAACAGGACGGGGAGGTTGTGCCGGGCACGCCCGCCTCGGCCCCTGTTAACCCGATGATCGGCAAGAAGATGATCTGGGTTACTGTGATTACTGTAGTTTTATGGGTGCCATTAGTAGCGTTTATTGTGTCGGGCGTTGTATCCATCCATGACATTGATTTCTATAATCGAATGGGTCCTAAGCCTTAAGGCTTTTTGCCAAATCTTCCAGTTCTTCGCGGGCCGTTTTTAGGTGGCCAGCATTTGTGCCCCGCACCACTATATTACTGCCGAATAGGCCATTTTGAATGAATGGGTAGGAGCCGAAAGATAGGCTCGGGGTTTCTTTGGCCATCTGTGACAGCCGTGCAGCTATTTCGCCTTCGGGGGCTTCGATGCGGACGGTTATGGATAGCAGTGGTTCGCCACCTGTCAGGGTTGGCAGAACGCTTTCGACCATGGCGTGGAACACTGTCGGGACGCCTGCCATTACATGAACATTTTCCATACGAAAGCCGGGGGCTTTGGAGATCGGGTTGTCGATCAGGTCTGCGCCGTCGGGGATGCGGGCCATGCGGAGGCGGGCCTCGTTTAGGTCAACATCAGGGTTCTTGTAGTTGGTGGCGAGGATGGCGCGGGCATCTTCGCGCACACTGATGCCAACATCGAAGGCTTCGGCGATGCAGTCGGCCGTAATGTCGTCGTGGGTCGGGCCGATGCCGCCGCTGGTGAAGATGTAATCGAAACGGGTGCGTAGGGCGTTAACGGCGGCGACTATTTCGCTGGCCTCGTCGCCCACCACGCGGACCTCGCGTAGGTTTATGCCGACCTCGGTTAACTTAACGGCGAGGTGGTTTGTGTTGGTATCTTGGGTGCGGCCGGACAGGATCTCGTCACCTATAACCAGCATTGCGGCGGTGGGGTTTGGCATCTATGGTT
>JAGLUD010000427.1 GCA_023134935.1 Paracoccaceae bacterium
GTGCGTATTTCGCATATGTCGAGCACCCTTTTGATATTCCGTCTGATGAAATAGCTAAATTGCTGGTGCAACAGCAGTCTTTGTTGATCTTGCCGGGCACTATGTTTCAACCAACTGGCACCGACGGAAAGGCCGAAAAACAGCTGCGAATTGCCTTTGCAAATGCTGATAAAGACGGATTACGCGAAATGTTTAAGCGCTTGAAAGCATTTCGGCCATAGCGGCCTTGTATCCTGCCCATTCACGGCCTAAAAGTTTCCGACGAATTCAACGAGCCTACAGGGACCATTATAATGTCAGCTAAAAAATCAAAGATATCCAAGATTTTCTTTTTCTTTGTGTTGATGCTGGCCGTGCTGGCGATGGTCGGCTTTGGCTTGACGGGCATCTTTTCGCAGTCAATCTCGGCTAGCGTTGCCACAGTCGGTAAAGTTGACGTTTCTGCTGACGATTACTTCCGTAGTATCCAGAACGAGATCTCGTCAGTTTCCCAGCAATTCGGCACGCAGCTGACCATTGATCAAGCGTTGCTGTTCGGTCTGGATCGCAGCGTTTTGCAACGTTTGATTACGCAAGCGGCGTATGAAAACGAGGCGCAGCGTCTGGGTGTTTCGGTGGGTGACGAAACTGTTAAAAACGCACTTCTGTCTAACCCAGGCTTTCAAGGTCTAACGGGTACATTTGACGAAGACGTCTACAAAGATTCGATCGATCGCTCTGGCATGACGCCATCGCAATACGAAGCGCTGATTCGCGCTGATTCTTCGCAACTGTTAATTCAAGCGGCCGTATCCGCAGGGGTTAACTTGCCCGAAGAAGCGGCGCTGGCCATCTTTGATTACATCGGTGAGAGCCGTGGTTTCACATACGCTCGTGTTGGTGCCAACAATATCGCAGGCGCCATCCCTGCCCCGACAGATTCCGAACTGGCCGCGTATTATTCAGCCAACCCCGAAGCATTTACGCAGCCACTCACGCGTCAAATCACTTACGTCAGCCTAACGCCTGAAATGGTTGCCGAAACGCTTGAAATTTCCGAAGAACGCATTGCAGCGCTTTATGAAGAGCGCAGCACCGAATACAACACGCCGGCTAAACGCTTTGTTGAACGTATCGTGCTTGGCTCCCAAGCTGAGGCGACCGCTGCCCGTGACGGCATCGACGCTGGCGACATGACGTTTGAGCAACTCGCAGATACACGTGGGCTTACTTTGGCTGACATCGACCTTGGTGATGTCACAGCACGCGACGTTGGCGCGGCAGCGGCAGAAGTTCTGTTCGCTTCCGAGGAGCCTGGTATTTACGGCCCTGTCGACACCAACATTGGCCCTGCTATTTTCCGCATGAACGCAGCGATCTCGGCGCTTTCGATCCCACTTGAAGAGGTTCAAGATGATCTTCGTCGTGAACTAGCGATCGAGGATGCGAGCTTCCGTATTGCTGATGTAGCAGACGCGGTTATTGACCTGATCGCAGGTGGTGCGTCCCTTGAAGAAGTGGCGGACGAAACTGATATGCAGCTGGACACAATCGATCTAGCCGAAGGCCAAGCAGATGGCATCGCGGCCTATGCGGCGTTCCGTGAAGAAGCTTCGGCCTCAGAAATCGGTGAAGAACGTGACATCCTTGATCTTGAAGACGGTGGTGTATTTGCCCTTCGCGTTGATGGCATTACCGAGTCGTTTGTTAAGCCGATGTCCGACGTGACGCAGGCGGTGCTTGACGGTCAACAGAATGCAAAAACCCATGAACTGATGCTGGCACGTGCTGAACAGATCGTTAAAGCGATTGGCGTTTCCAACGGCGGTTCGTTAAGTGATTTTGGCGGTAGCCTGTTGTTGGAAGACGCAACAGAAGTGACCCGCACATCGACCATCCCAGACCTGCCGCCATCAGTGATCGAGAAAGTTTTCGCGCTGGAAATTGGCAATGCAACCGTTATCGAAGACGTTTACGGCGCTGTGATTATCGAGTTGAACTCGGTGGCGCCGTTTGATCCTGAAAGCGATCAATCCGCCGCTATTTTGGAGCAGGTCAACGCACAACAAACACAGCAGGTTGCACAGGATCTATTGGCATACTTTGGCGCGGCACTGGTTACAACGTCGCAACCGACCCTAAATCAGGCCCGTATTGATTCCCTGCATCAGCAGCTTAATTACAGCGCGAACTAATGGCTATTTCGCCGGAATTCGAAGCATTTGAAAGCGGGTACACCGAAGGCAAAAACCAAGTTGTCTGGACCCGTCTTGTTGCAGATTTGGATACTCCGGTTTCGCTTATTTTGAAGCTGGCTCAGGCCAAAAAAGACAGTTTTGTCTTGGAATCCGTGACGGGCGGCGAGGTGCGTGGACGGTATTCGATCATCGGCATGAAGCCGGATCTAATCTGGCGTGCCAAAGGTGATACGTCTGAAATCAATCGCTCTGCCAGATTCGACGATGCGGCATTCGAGGCAATGGATACGGACACCTTGTCCGCCCTTCGACAAATCATCGCAGAAAGCCAGATTGATCTTCCAGACGATCTTCCGCCAATGGCCGCCGGTTTGTTCGGGTATCTGGGTTATGACATGATCCGACTGGTCGAGGATTTACCAAACGTTAACCCCGACCCCATCGGCGCACCTGACGCGATGATGTTGCGTCC
>JAGLUD010000428.1 GCA_023134935.1 Paracoccaceae bacterium
GTTTCGGGAGCGGAGTTCTTAACGGTTGCCGAGAAACGTCAAATGCTGGGCCTGCCTAAGCTGGCGGACGATGAATGAGTCGTCGGAGCGGGGGCTCTAAATACCTCTATGAACCGTTTGATGCGGCAAGTGCACGAATTGAGGCGCACGAGAGGGTATTTGACGAGCGATGGCATGGGCTGGAACGCCGATTGCAGGCGATTGAGGGCATGTTGGAACGGTTGGAGCGTCGGTTATGGCTGGCGGTTTACGGCGCAGCTGCAATGTTTTCAGTCGATGTGGTCTATGGGCTTGTTACGCGTGGGTAATTGACGTTGGTCCGATTAATCCAAGTATTTGGCCGTTTTGTAAGGAAATTACATGATTTATGAAGATAATTCGAATGTGCTTGAAACCAAGTTCTGTCGTTTCGATGCAGATATAGGCTTGTGCGATGGTGCGCAGATCGCTGGGTATGCGTCATTGTTTAATGCTGAAGATAAGGGTGGGGATGTCGTGCAGAAGGGGGCTTATGCAGCCTCACTAGCCAGGCATTCGAAGGCTGGAAGTAATGTAAAAATGTTGTGGCAGCACGATCCTATGCAGCCGATTGGTGTCTGGGATGAGTTTCGCGAAGACGACAAGGGCCTGTTCGTTAAGGGGCGCTTGCTGCCAGAAGTACAGGCGGGCCGCGAGGCGCTGGCTTTGCTTCAGGCGGGGGCGATTGACGGTTTGTCTATCGGGTATCGTGTTGTTCGTGCAGAGAAATCTGCGGGCGGTCGGTTGCTACATGAAATTGAACTTTGGGAGGTGTCGATGGTCACCTTCCCGATGCTTCCAGAGGCGCGCGTGGCGCCAATGGGGGATGAGGCGGCGCTGGCGCAAAGCCTGGCTGAAACCTTTCGACAGGCCCGTGATCTACTGGCCTGAACGTATTTACCAAAGGAAATATTAATGCGTGACAATGAAATAAAGTCCCGTGGCGGTGCTGCTACGGGAGGGTCCCATGCTGTCGAGGTTAAGGCTGCGATGAATGAATTTATGAATGAATTCAGCGGGTTCAAGACTGATATTAAATCTAAACTTAAAGAACAGGAAGATCGCTTAAACATGTTTAATGCTAAATCACTTTCGACTTCACGCCCTGCACTTTCGACCATCGCCGAGGTGGGTATCCCGCACAAGAAGGCATTTTCGGCTTATCTTCGCAGCGGTGATGACGAGGCGCTGCGTGGGCTTCCGGTTGAGGAAAAATCGCTCTCGACCGCTGTGTCTGCGGATGGCGGCTATCTGGTTGACCCACAAACGGCTGACCAGATTACGGGTGTTCTGCGTGAGGCGTCATCCATTCGTTCGATCGCGAACGTGGTTCAGGTGGAATCAACCGCATATGATGTGCTGGTTGATCACACAGATATTGGCGCTGGTTGGGCGTCGGAAACGGGTGCTGCTGCAGAAACCGGCACGCCGCAAGTTGAGAGAATATCTATTCCTTTGCACGAGTTATCGGCGCTTCCTAAAGCATCGCAACGCTTGTTGGACGACACGGCGTTTGATGTCGAGAGTTGGCTGGCGACGCGTATCGCCGATAAGTTTAGCCGCGCCGAGGGGGTGGCATTTATCAGTGGCGATGGCGTTGATAAGCCAAAGGGATTTCTGACGTATACTGCCGTTGACAACGCGAGCTGGGCTTGGGGTGATCTTGGGTACGTGGCAACAGGTGCGGCGGGTGATTTTGACGGCATTGATCCGGCGGATGCGATTGTTGATCTGGTGTATTCGCTTGGTGCGCGGTACCGCGCGAATGCGGCGTTTGTGATGAATTCCAAGACTGCGGGGGCTGTTCGCAAAATGAAGGACGCGGATGGTCGTTTCCTTTGGTCTGACG
>JAGLUD010000429.1 GCA_023134935.1 Paracoccaceae bacterium
AAATTGCGTGGTGGTCAGCATACCGCTTTCGATATGCATGTGCGCGTCACATAGGCCGGGGACGATGAACCGTCCGTTCGCCTCGATCACTTCTGTGTCTGGCCCGATCATGGCGCTGGCGTTTGGCCCGCAATATGCGAAACGGCCATCTGCGATGGTGATATCAGTGTTCGGGATCACCTCGCGGGAATGCACATTGACCCATTGGCCTTGGCGAATAACCATATCGGCAGGGGCGCGGCCAGAGGCTACGTCGATTAGGCGGGGGGCAACATCGGCCCAAGATTTGATAGGAGTTGTCATGGCCAAAAATGGCACAAGATGTCGCAGATGTTCAAGTGAATAATTTGTGACAGTCTATGATGGGTTCCGGAGGGGTATATGGATTACGATAAAGTAAAAGCCGCAGAGTTCGGCGCGTCACTAAAAGGAATGGGGATTAACCTGCTGGTAAGGGACGTTTTGGCGAGCGCTTCGTTCTTGCAAGATGTGTTCGGCATGAAAGTGCACCAGCCCACACAGGATTTCGCGATTATGTTGTATGGCGATCAAGTTTTTCAGCTGCATTCCGACGCAACGTTCTATTCGCACCCGTTGCCGTCTTTACTGCCTGAAGCTGGGCCAAGAGGCGGCGGAATTGAGTTGCGGTTGTATGAAACTGACCCCGACGAGGCAGTCAAAATGGCGACGGCCCATGTGCACGCGTCAACTATATTGCAGCCACCCACCGACAAACCGCACGGCCTGCGGGAGTGCGTTATCCTTGACGCTGACGGATATGCGTGGGTACCGAGCCGAGCTTTGGAGGTTAACTGAAGGTTTCAGTTAGCATTGCCTGAAGGTGCTCGGCATCTTTATCCGTAAACGCATCTGTTTGGTTGCTGTCGATATCAAGCACTGCGATCACGTCGCCTTGCGTGTTGAAAACTGGCAAAACGATTTCAGATTGGGTGGAGGAGGCGCAGGCGATGTGGTCTTTGACCGCGTTAACGTCTGCAACCAGTTGAGTTTCGCGCGTGCGTGCCGCCGCCCCGCAAACGCCGCGTGAAAACGGGATGGTCAGGCAACCATGGCCGCCTTGGTAGGGGCCGATTTTTAGCATTTCCGGTGCGGTGACGCGGTAAAATCCGACCCAGTCAAAGCGATCATCGCTGTGAAATAATTCGCCAGCGACGGTGGCCATAAGCGCGATCTCGTCGGTCTCGCCTTCACAAAGGGATGCGATGCGGGCGCGGAGGTCTTGGTAATTGACTGTCATGAGGTCGGAAGCTCTTGTGTGTGGGACATAAGGAAAATACCTTAGGCGGAAGGATTTGAACAGGAGAATTCGGGTGAGCGGACTTTTAGCACTTTTGGACGATGTGGCGGCGATTGCTAAGGTTGCTGCGTCCTCGTTAGATGATATTGCGGCGCAGGCGACGAAGGCAGGCACCAAAGCGGCGGCCTTGGTGATTGATGACGCAGCCGTGACGCCACAGTATACGCATGGGTTTGAAGCCTCGCGAGAATTACCGATTGTTTGGCGGATCGCCAAAGGATCAGTGAAAAATAAGTTGTTGATTTTGCTGCCGGCGGGGTTGGGCCTTTCGGCCTTTGCACCTTGGGCGATAACGCCGTTGCTGATGCTTGGTGGCGCGTATTTGTGTTACGAGGGGGCCGAGAAGGTCCTGCATAAGTATTTGCATGGTGGTGGCGAGCATGTGGAAGAAGTTACCTATTCCGATCCGGCACATCTGGAAGAAGAAAAGATTGCAGGGGCGATCAAAACGGACTTCATTCTGTCTGCGGAAATCATGACGGTGTCATTGGCTGCTATTCCTGAAAGCAATATCTGGATGGAGGGGACTGTGTTGGCCGCTGTTGGTGTCGGGATTACGGTTCTGGTTTATGGCGGCGTGGCGCTGATCGTCAAAGCGGATGATCTGGGGTTATTCATGGCACGGCGTGGACGTTTAAAGGCGACGCAGGCACTGGGGCGCGGGATTGTTAAATTCATGCCGACGTTCATGCAGTGGCTGACGATTATCGGGACGGCGGCAATGTTATGGGTTGGTGGCTCGATCATTATTCACGGAATGGAGGAGCTGGGCTTTGGTTGGCTTGGCCATCACATTCACGACTGGTCTGTGGCGCTTGGACATTTGGTTCCGTGGGTGGCCGGAGTGGTCGAGTGGTCGGTGACGGCGTTGATGGACGGTATTTTTGGTGTTGCATTGGGGGCGGCGATTATTCCGTTGGTGTCGAAGGTGATCGCGCCATTATGGGCGAAGGTACCGAAGTTTAAGACCTGAATTTGAGTATTTAGGAAAAAGAGAAGTCAGGGTGCGTAGGTTAGCATTGTGATTGTGGTGTCGCCGTATTTACGCGTGTCTAATGTGGTGAAGCCCTTGGGCGGTAAGATTGCGCGATTCTCTTCCCATACGATTAGAGCGTCGTTTGCGATCCAGTTGCCTTCGATACAGGCGGCGAGGGCTTTTTCACCAAGGCCTTTGCCGTAGGGCGGGTCTAGGAAAATCAGATTGAAGGGTTCTGCGCGGTTTTCACCAAGTTTGGTGGCGTTGCGGCGGTAGATTTTGG
>JAGLUD010000043.1 GCA_023134935.1 Paracoccaceae bacterium
CCTGATCCACAACGACTGCACCGTACGGCGCACCCATGGGCAGCGCGATCGTTCTTTCGTCTGCAATAAGCGCTTTGGCCGCAAGTCTCGTCACCTGCCGACGATTGCCAATTGGCAAGATCGATGCTGTCGATTTGGCTACGGTCTGACCATAAAGCGCATCGGACAACGCATCAGGTTCGCTTACGTCCAACATGCGGATACGGCCTTCTGCGCCCAAAACTTGGGCTAGCTCGACCGCCACTTCGATAGTTGGCCGCTCGGATGTCGGGGTTAGCAACAAATCGACCGCCGTATACCCACATCCCAACGCCGCAAGAATTTCCGCGTGCCCAAAATTGGTCAGGCTCTCGACTTCCAGCGGAATTACATCTGCGGGAAGTCCGCGACCAAAACGGGCCGCCAACGAAATCATCTCGCCGCCGAACTCTGCGTCATGCACCAGAAGTCTGGGCGATACACCACCGGCCGCGCGATAAGCTTTCGACATAGTTTCAACGCGTTGAAGTAAATACTCCAGCGGCAGCGCGTCAAACGTGATCGCGCCTGAAGGACACATCGATGCGCACCCACCGCAACCAGCACAAATGTTTGCGTCAATTTTAACATGCTCACCATCGGAACTAATGGCGCCAGTCTGACAGGTATCGATACAATTAGAACAACCACTTATTCCGGCGCGGGTATGCGCACAAAGATGTGGTTCCAATGCAATATAGAACGGTTTTTCAAACCCACCAACAAGTTGCGAAGCGTCAAATACAGCTTTCGCAACTGCCTTCGGGTCACGTGGATCCGGGCGAATGTAACCATCCCGTTTATGATGAAACAGGGGTGTATCACCGCGCAAATCAAGCAGAATATCACAGGTAGTACGCCCACCGTCACGTGGTGCTTCGAACTTAATGTCGCCTCGGCCACCACTGATTGAAAGTTGTAACGCGTCAATTTTCACGTCAAAGTTTCCAAGCGAACCCCGCGCGGAACGAAGCTTGCCAAGAACTAGATCATAACCGTTTGGAATTGCCACATCCGCGGCATCATTTAACAAAACGGTAACGCTCAAAATTTCGGAAAGCTGTTCGGCAGCGGCAAGTGCAACATCTGCATTTCCGATGATTAAGCACTGCCCAGAGGATTCGACATCCAGCATTTTTACACTGTGCGGAGCCAACAAAGATTCCGCCGCCAGAGCCGCCATTTTCGGGGTGGATTTCGCCCCATCTTCGGACCATCCGGCGCGGTCCCGTAGATCGACAAACTCGGGCATTTCAGCGCCCAATTCTTCGGCCAATTCTTCGAAGACTTGTCTCTCTTGAAGGCAGGCAACAACCGCATCACCTTTTTCCAACAACACGGCAGCATCACCAAGCTCTTTAGTACAAAGTGCGGTGTGAACACGCGAACATGGTAAGCCAGCTGACTTCGACAACGTTTCAACGTCAAATGACTGCGTCTTCAAACAATCGCATAATATCAAACTCTTAGACATGTTTCACACCTCATTTACAGATAAACCGCCACGGTTTTCGCACTCACTTAGGCCGCAAAACACCATGGAGTAAAGCTTTTTCCGCAGGTAGGATTTCCCCGAAATATTTATCAAGTGATTCGCGAAATCGCCCAATTAAATAACCGACAAAAACACTCGGCAACACGCCATGTGGACAATTTGTCCCATGCGATAAATGACACCCCAAGGACGCGGTCGAATTGTCCATTTATCGCTTAAATATCCAGTTTATTCAATTTTCCACTTCGTTTTTTGAGGTGCGTCCCTCATTATCTTGGAAAACCGCATGGATAACTGTGCGCAAAATGGACCGGTTGATTAAATGTCGCAAAAAAGTTTTACCCTGCCACTTGGCATCGTGCTCCGAAAATCTCCGGGTGTGACACGGTGGGCGAAGTGGGTCTGGAAAGCGGTTGCGGTCCTTCCCGGTGCCGAGCCAGCCAAATGGCGCGAGCTGCGGCGAGAGGGTGACATTGTCGAATACCACGCCGCCACAGTGCCGCTGGAACTATGGCGCACAGACACCGAAGCTTATCTGACCGAACTATCGACCAAAGTCCCGTCGATTTATGTGGTCCTGCGTGAGCACGATAACCCGAACGCCGAAAGCCCACTGGAAGTCGTGCTGGCAACCGCCTCGCCTTTTGACGGTCAGGATTACGCCGATAACGGTGAGGATATCGTTGAACTGGTTCCAATGCCCCCTGCGCTGAAAGCATTGATTGGCAATTGGGTTGAGCAGCACCACGAAGATGAAGAGTTCATTAAGCGTCGTCGCGACAAGAGCCGCGTTGATCAAGAAGAGGATGGAATCGGCGATGGCCGCATTCGTCAACTTGCAGACGTTTACCGCGCCCCCAGCTCCAAGCGGGAGACAGTACATTGAGCGCGACAGAACAAATGGGCGCTTGGTCGCGCCGTCGCGCCGCCGTGCAAGCCGAGACAGAGGCGTTGGACCGCGAACAGGAAACGTCCGAAATTGCAAAGCAGCACGCTGCCTTGGAGGAAATGCCTGAAGAAGAAGTTCTGGCAGAACTTGAATTACCTAACCCGGAAGATATGCAGGCTGGCGATGATTTTAGTGCATTTATGCAAACCACCGTACCGACAGCCTTACGCAACCGCGCACTGCGCACTTTGTGGCGCAGCAATCCAGTATTGGCGAATGTCGATAATTTGGTGGACTACGGCGATGACTTCACCGGAAAAAACGATGTGCTTAAAGTCGTAAAAACTATCTACCGTGTAGGTAAAGGTATGTTGAAGGACGAGGAAGAAACGCCCGAAGCTCCAGTAGCGGTTGAAGAAGCGCCGGTAGAAGAAGTTTTGCTGGAAGCAGAACCTGAAGAACAGAACGAACAACAAGTAGAGCCAACACAACAACCCCAAGAACCAGTTATTATAGCTGACGAAACGCCGGATGCTGTTGCACCCCGGCGCCGGATGCGGTTTGATTTCGATGACGGCGGTTTGCCGACATCCACAGGAATGGAAAAAACATGAGCGCATCTGCGACAAATATAGAGATTTCCGAAGAAGATCGGCTTCGCGCTGATATGTATAACTTCCTCGGCCTTTTGCTGGCACGCCCGCCAAGCAAAGAAGTACTGAATAAAACCGCTGAGCTTAGCGGAGACGATGGTGCCTTGGGTGGCGCGATCAATGCGATGGCACGAGTTGCGAAGTCAACGCGCGTTAATGCTGTCGAAAGCGAGTTTACCGCATTGTTCATTGGATTGGGTCGCGGCGAGCTGCTTCCCTACACCAGCTTTTACCTAACTGGTTTCCTGAACGAAAAGCCATTGGCGATGCTTCGCAAGGATATGGCCGGTTTGCGGATCAGCCGTGCGCCGAACGTTTACGAACCGGAAGATAACATCGCCAGCTTGCTGGAAATGATGGGCGGGATGATACAGGGACGTTTCGGTCAGGTGACATCGCTGGATGAGCAGGCCGCGTTTTTCAACAAACATATCGGCTCGTGGGCCGAACACTTCTTTTCAGATTTGGAAGCTGCAAAATCTTCGGTGTTTTATGCCCCTGTGGGCAGCGCCGGAAAAGCTTTCATAGAGATCGAGCGCGAAGCGTTTCGAATGGATGCGGCTTAGCCGTACAACCGGCCTTCGGGCCATAACAGGAGGAAAGACATGAGCGAAGATAATAATCGTGTCCAATCAGACCGGCGCAGCTTCTTGAAGCTTGCTGCGGCCTCGGCTCCGGCAGCTGCGGTTGCCACGGCGCTAGGAAGCACGGCTGCGCAAGCAGACGCGTTGGAAGATGCAGGAACCGGTGTTCGTGATACCGCACATACGCGTGCGTATTTCGAGAGCGCCAAGTTTTAAGGGGATTTTCCAAAGAAGGCCAATGGTTGCGAGACGCCCGACGGCTGGAAAAGAAAATCTATAATTCAGGGAGAATATAATGCTGAGGAAAAAAACCAACGGGGTTGCGAGACGCCCCCAGCGGACAAGCCTCTTGTCAAATATCGCCGAAACTTCGGTGAATCGTCGCAGCTTTTTGCGCAACTCTGGTCTGGCCGTTGGTGGTCTGGCTGCAGTAGGCAGCTTGGGCGGCACAGTTACGCAGGCACAGACTTCGGATGCAGTAGGCCGCGCGGTCGATACCGTGAAATCGGTATGTTGTAACTGCTCAGTCGGTTGTACTGTTATGGCTGAAGTGGATAACGGCGTTTGGGTCGGGCAAGAGCCTGGTTTCGACAGCCCGTTCAACCTTGGTGCACATTGTGCCAAAGGTGCATCGGCACGTGACGCAGCTCATGGTGAGCGTCGCTTGAAGTACCCGATGAAGAAAGAAAACGGCGAATGGAAGCGTATTAGCTGGGAAACAGCGATCGATGAGATCGGTGACCAGATGGGCGCCATCCGCGAAGAAAGCGGACCAGATTCCGTTTACTGGCTTGGTTCCGCCAAGTTCAACAACGAACAGAGCTACCTGTTCCGCAAGTTCGCTGCCTACTGGGGTAGTAACAACGTGGATCACCAGGCACGTATCTGTCACTCAACTACAGTTGCTGGTGTAGCCAACACATGGGGCTACGGCGCCATGACGAACAGCTACAACGATATCCACAACTCCAAATCGATCATCGTGATCGGTGGTAACCCAGCTGAAGCACACCCTGTTTCGCTGCTCCACCTTATGAAAGCGAAAGAGCAAAGCAATGCTCCGCTGATCGTTTGTGATCCACGCTTCACACGTACTGCGGCACACGCCGACGAGTATGTGCGTATCCGTCCAGGTTCGGACGTCGCGTTGATCTGGGGTATCTTGTACCACATCTTCGAAAACGGTTGGGAAGACAGCGAGTTCATCCGCACACGTGTGTACGGCATGGACGAAATCCGCGCTGAAGTTAAGAACTGGAACCCAGAAGAAGTTGAGCGCGTAACAGGCGTTCCGGGTAGCCAGCTAGAGCGCGTTGCACGCACTTTGGCAAACAACCGTCCAGGCACATTGATTTGGTGCATGGGTGGTACTCAGCACTCCACTGGTAACAATAATACGCGTGCTTACTGCATCTTGCAGCTTGCATTGGGTAATATGGGTACTACCGGTGGCGGTACAAACATCTTCCGTGGCCACGACAACGTTCAGGGCGCAACGGATATGTGTATCCTGTCGCACTCGCTTCCTGGTTACTATGGTCTGTCCGCAGGCGCTTGGGCGCATTGGGCACGGGTATGGGATGAAGACATCGACTGGCTCAAAGGTCGCTTTGACAGCATCAAAGGTGCTGACGGAACGGACAAATCTTTGATGAACCTCAAAGGTATTCCGGTATCTCGTTGGATCGATGGTGTTCTGGAAGATAAAGATAATATCGACCAGCCTGACAACGTTCGTGCAATGGTTCTTTGGGGCCACGCTCCGAACTCGCAGACACGTGGTCCGGAAATGAAATCCGCGATGGAAAAACTAGACATGCTGGTTGTTATCGACCCGTATCCGACAGTTTCCGCCGTTCTTCATGACCGTACTGATGGTGTTTACCTTCTGCCAGCCTCGACTCAATACGAGACTCGCGGTTCGGTTACGGCTTCGAACCGTTCCTTCCAGTGGCGTGATAAAGTTGTGGATCCATTGTTTGAATCCCTTCCTGATCACATCATCATGGCGAAATTCGCGAAGAAGTTCGGCTTTGCTGATCGTATCTTTAAGAATATCGGCATGGATGGCGAGGATGAGCCAAACATCGAAGATATCACACGTGAGTTCAACGGTGGCATGTGGACAATTGGTTACACTGGGCAAAGCCCGGAGCGGATCAAGAAGCACATGGAGAACCAACATACGTTCGATAAAACCACGCTTCAGGCCGTTGGCGGTCCTTGCGATGGCGAATACTATGGTCTTCCATGGCCATGTTGGGGAACAGCCGACATGAACCACCCAGGCACGCCTAACCTTTACGACATGTCTAAGCCTGTCTCTAAAGGTGGCCTAACATTCCGCGCTCGTTTCGGTGTGGAACGTGACGGTGTGAACTTGCTTGCTGAAGGTGTTTATTCGGAAGGTTCCGATATTCAGGACGGTTACCCTGAATTCACTCTAGCCATGCTCAAAGAGCTAGGCTGGGATGGCGAACTAACAGCCGAAGAACTGGCAACTATCGAAGCCGGCGCAGGCGATGCAACGAACTGGAAAACCGACCTTTCGGGTGGTATTCAGCGTGTTGCAATCGACCATGAATGTGCGCCGTTTGGTAACGCCAAAGCCCGTGCAGTTGTCTGGACCTTCCCTGATCCAGTTCCGGTTCACCGCGAGCCGCTGTACACAAACCGCCGCGATCTGGTGAAAGACTATCCTACATATGCGGACAAGCAGTTCTACCGCTTGCCTACTATGTATGAGTCGATCCAGAAAAATGACTTCAGCAAGGATTATCCAATGATCCTGACCTCTGGTCGTTTGGTGGAGTACGAGGGTGGTGGTGACGAAAGTCGTTCCAACCCTTGGCTGGCTGAGCTTCAACAAGAAATGTTTGTTGAGATCAACACACGCGATGCCAACAATTTGGGTATCCGTGATGGTCAGCAGGTTTGGCTGGAAGGCCCAGAGGGCGGCAAGGTCAAGATTGCGGCCTTGGTCACCGAACGGGTCGGAGAAGGCGTTGCCTTCATGCCGTTCCACTTCGGCGGCGTGTTCCAGGGCAAGGACTTGCGGGATAAGTATCCTGAAGGTTCCGATCCTATCGTACTTGGTGAAAGTGCCAATACCGCACTGACATACGGTTACGACAGCGTTACTCAAATGCAGGAGACTAAGGCGTCTCTTTGCAAAATCACTGCAGCATAAGGAGAATTGAGAAATGGCAAGAGTTAAGTTTCTCTGTGACGCGGAACGCTGCATTGAATGCAATGCTTGCGTAACCGCCTGTAAGAACGAGCACGAAGTGCCTTGGGGTATCAACCGTCGTAAGGTTGTTACCGTAGGGGACGGCAAACCAGGCGAGCGTTCGATTTCGATCGCTTGTATGCACTGCTCGGATGCGCCTTGTATGGCCGTATGCCCAACTGACTGTTTCTATCAAACAGCAGACGGCATCGTGCTTCACAACAAGGACCTCTGCATCGGGTGTGGTTATTGCTTCTACGCGTGTCCGTTTGGCGCGCCGCAGTATCCACAAACAGGCAGCTACGGTTCGCGTGGCAAGATGGACAAATGTACCTTCTGTGCTGGTGGTCCTGAAGAGGACAACTCCGCCGCAGAATTCCAAAAATACGGTCGTAACCGTATCGCGGAAGGTAAATTGCCGATCTGCGCCGAGATGTGTTCGACCAAAGCGCTACTTGCTGGTGACGGAGACGTTGTCTCCTCCATCTACCGCGAGCGCGTAGTATCCCGTGGCTTCGGTTCGGGTGCTTGGGGCTGGGGAACAGCCTACGGTCAAAAAGGCGGCTGATAAGCCCCTTCGTAAAAATAGGGATGCGCGGACAACGCGCATCCCTTCTTTCCTTCTATTATCCCATCTCCGCAATCGACGGAGTACAGACTTTTAAAGAGGTCATGGCTGTGCAATATCCTATCCAAATGTTACGTAAGGCAATGCGCCTCGGTGTGATAATGCTGCTTCTAGCGGTATTCACGACCCCACAACTGATGGCTCAGAGTGTGCGTCCGCCGGGTAACGCTGTAAACATAACCGACGGAACAGAACCGGGGCCTTCGAACGCGCTTGGCGATATCTCCGACACCACGTTCTGGGACAATTATCGCGGTGGTAACCCTAAAGAACTACTGGCTGCCACACCTGAAGGGCAGGTAATGTCAACGACCGGCCAACAATGGCGTGTCGTCCGTGAAAGAATAATTCGTAAGTATCTAGGCTGGATGCCAGTGATATCGATCGGCATTCTGCTGATTTATTTTCTCGCTCGTGGCCAGATGCGCATCACTGCCGGTCGCTCGGGCAAGACCATCCCACGCTTCAGCCGTTCAGCCCGTATGGCACACTGGTTTATGGCCGGCGTTTTCATCACTTTGGGCGTGACCGGTTTGAC
>JAGLUD010000430.1 GCA_023134935.1 Paracoccaceae bacterium
TGAAAGCCATCGAAGAAGTTGCTGGCGTCGCTGCCAATGACATCATCGCGGCCGTCATGCCAACGGCAACGGACGACAAAGCAACCAAAGCAGCCGTTGCTGCACGTCTGAAAGGGTAGTCGAACATGAAACGTATTGCTCTATTGGCTTCCTTGATGGCTACACCGGCGTTCGCCGCTGGTGACTATGCTTGGTACAGCCTGAACGACACGAACTTCGTGGTTCTGATCGCGTTCACCGCTTTCATCGGCGTTTTGATCTACTTCGGTGTTCCGAAGTTGCTGACAAAACTGCTGGATGATCGCGCTGAAGGTATCAAATCCGAAATCGACGAGGCACGTGCTCTTCGCGAAGAAGCCCAGACTATTCTGGCGTCTTTCGAGCGTAAGCACAAAGAGGTCGAAGGTCAGGTTGAAGGCATTATTGAACACGCCAAAACCGAAGCCCAGATCGCTGCCGATGCGGCTAAAGCCGACTTGAAGGACAGCATTGCGCGTCGTCTTCAAGCTGCTGTTGACCAGATCGCTTCTGCTGAAGAAGCTGCCGTTCGTGAAGTCAAAGACAAAGCGGTTAACATCGCGATTGCTGCGGCTGGCGAAGTTATTGCGGCCAACATGTCAGCCAAAGACTCTGGCGGGTTGATCGACGATGCTATCAAAGTTGTCGGTGACAAACTGCACTAAGCTTTGTGACATACTAATTTAAGAAACCCGGCCATTGCGTTGGGTTTTTTTATGCGGGCAACCGTTTCATCGCCCATTCGGCTGCGTCACGCACCACCGCATCATCGTCGTTTAGTAAGGGCCGCACGTATTCGCGCAAGCCGGCCTCGTCGGGATTCCCGATGGCGTATAAGACATTCCGCACAAACCGGTTCCGCCCAATCCGTTTGATAGGTGAGCCGCTAAAAACCTCGCGGAAATCTGCATCATCAAGCGCCACCAAATGTGCCAACTTCGGGCATTGCAATTCAACCCGGGCCCAGTAACTCGCATCACTCGAAACACTCGCGAACTTGTTCCACGGGCAAACCGCTAGGCAGTCGTCACAACCGTAAATCCGGTTGCCCAACATCGGGCGCAATTCTTCGTCAATCGGCCCGCTATATTCAATCGTCAGATAAGAAATGCACTTTCGCGCGTCCAGCTTGTACGGCCCCACAAACGCATTTGTCGGACATATATCGAGGCACTTTGTGCAACTACCGCAATGATCCTCTTCACGCTCGTTCTTGGCAAAATCAAGCGTAGTGAAAATTGCCCCCAGAAAAAACCAGCTGCCCTGATCGCGACTAACCAGATTGGAATGCTTCCCCTGCCAGCCCAAACCTGCCGCAGCCCCCAATGGTTTTTCCATCACAGGCGCTGTATCAACGAAAACCTTGATGTCACCGCCAGCCTGTTCCAGCAGCCAACGACGCCCTCGTTTCAGCCGCTTCTTGACCAAATCATGATAATCCCGATTGCGCGCATAAACCGAGATGTTCCCGCGATCTTTCATTTCCAACAGCCGCAACGGATCATCTGCTGGCCCGTAGTTTTCGGTCAACATGATAACGGAACGCGCCTCGGGCCACAGTTCGGAAGGATCCCCGCGCCAAAGTTGCCGCTTCGCCATCCACTCCATATCGCCGTG
>JAGLUD010000431.1 GCA_023134935.1 Paracoccaceae bacterium
AAATCAAACTTGCCCTGCGGGGCGAGACCCTGATCAAAGGCGGTGCTACGGCGAATTACAGACAGGCCAGCGCCTTCCAGAAGTTGGCCTACATGGGCAAACCGTTCTGGGGCACGCGGGACGTATATGAACAGCGGAGCAGGGCGGTTTGTTGCCGCGTAATCCTTCTGAATGCGATGGATTGCTTCGATGTATAGTTCATCCTCGCCCTCTACTGCACTGGTAATTGTTACAACAGCGCGGTCCCCGATTTTGGGTTGGCTTTGCAACAGGGTGTCGGCCGCCGAGGTCAGGTTTGGTGGGATGATTTGATCAAACCGCAATTCGCCGGTGACCATTACGTTTCTGGCTCCGAATGCTTTGAAACGTTCTGCGTCAGGGACTGATTTTATCAGCAATCCGGTGAACCCGGTCACAAGTTGCCCACGCAAGCCCGCGCGCTTTTTATCGCGTTGGAAGCTTTTTTCGGGATAGTGACCGTTGCACATGAACAGCGGTATGCCGTGTCGTTTTGCGCTGGCAATCATGCGGGGCCACATCTCTATCTCCATCACCAACCCATATTTCGGGGTGAATGCGTTGAAGAACCGGCGGTAAATCCAGTCAAATTCCAGAGGAACGTAAATTGGCACAAGCTGCCCTGTATCGCACTCAGCTGCGAACATATTTTGCGCAGCTTCGCGTCCAGCGGGTGTGAAATGTGTTGTTACGACGGTTTCGCCTTGATCGATCAACGCACGGATCAACGGTGCCGCTGCGCGCATCTCGCCAAGTGAAACGGCATGAACCCAAACGGCATTTCGGCAAGTCGTCGGATAATTACCGAACCGTTCGCGCAAGTGTTTACTGTAACGCGGGTCCCGTCGCGCACGCCAATATATATAGGCGATCACGACTGGCAGCAGGATGAACCAGAGGCCAGTGTAAAGCAGCAAAGCGATGCGCATCTTGGGAGAGGTGAAGCTTGTGCTCATCTGTCGGCTACTTAAGGTCGGCCAGAACGACCGGAGAATTCGCGGGTGTATCGTTGGACACCTGCTGCCCGATGACCTGATCCAGATATTTGGGGGCCGCGCCATATCCGGGCCGTACACTTCTAACCGCATCGGCCGTGATTGTGTCTCCGGCTTTCAGATCTTTAACGAAATAGAGCGAGCGACGGAATTGGGTGTTTGACTGCTCGGAGGATTTGCGACCATAGTCGATTTTCCCAAGCGCTGACCAAGCCGTGTTCGCACCGTGACAAAGTGCAGCCATTTCGACAGGTTCGAGACTGAAACTGTCGTCTGGTCCGCCGCCTGTGCGGTCTAATGTGAAGTGTTTTTCGATTATGGACGCCCCGAGTGCCACGCTTGTGATTGCGGTGGTGTTGTCCAGCGTGTGATCCGAAAGTCCTGTAACCAGACCGAAGCGTTCGATCATATCGGGGATGGTTCGAAGGTTGTAATCTTCGGCGGGTGCCGGATATCCGCTTACGCAGTGCAGGATCGCCAGTTCCTTGCAACCACCTTCGCGGGCAGCCTCGATGGCCTCGGCGATTTCTTCGGCGTCTGCCATACCGGTCGATATAATCAGCGGTTTTCCGGTGCTGGCAGCATAGCGGATAAGGGGCAGATCAACGGCCTCGAAGGATGCAATCTTATAGGCCGGCGCGTTCAAATCTTCCAACAGATCAACCGCCGTTGAATCAAACGGAGAGCTGAATATCGTGATTCCGATTTTGCGGGCGTGATCGAACAAAGGGGCGTGCCATTCCCACGGCATATGGGCCTCCTCGTAAAGCTCAAAGAGGGTACGGCCATCCCAAAGGCCACCGGAAATCTTGAAAGCGGCGTCATTACAGTCAAGCGTTATGGTGTCTGGGCGGTAGGTCTGCAGTTTCACTGCACCTGCGCCAGCCGCTTTGGCTTCGTCAATCAGCTTGAGGGCATTTTCGATCCGGCCGTTATGATTGGCTGAGATTTCAGCTATGACGTAGGGGGGGTGATCGGGACCGATCGGGCGACCTGCGATGGATATTTCGCTCACTGTTCTCTCACCTTTGCTCTACACGTTTCAGCATTAGGGGTCGAAAATGTTTCCAGTCCGATGCTGTTAATTGCAACTTATATATATCGTAATATTGACTGCCTGTATTGTGGCCGTTCTTGACGGTTTCTACAACTTGAAAACCAAATTTTTCGTGGAGCTTTAGGACTGGAATATTGAAGCTCAGCACCTCACAATCCAGTGCCTGGAGGCCAAGCGTGTCAAATGCGTAATCCAGCGTCAGGAACTCCATTTTACTTCCGGTTCCGGTGGGCGCACCCGGCGCGGCATAGAACGCCCAGCTCGACGACTTCGCGATAAGGTCAATTTCTGTCAATGCGACAATACCTAGAGGCACGCTGTGGTGCTCATACATAAAATAATGGTGGTGTTTATTTTTTTTGGTTCTCTCCCACCAAGTTAGGTGTTCGCTGAGGGATATTTCATGGTGCGTATACATATTGGCGCGAACGTTGGGCGCATTTCGCCACGAGAGCATCAATTCCACCTCGTTATTTCGTATTTCACGCAATAGACCAATATTTGTAGTCATACTGCCAACTCCATTAGGATACGATTAACGCCACGACCATCGACGAGCGTTGACGACTTTTCACTCATATTTGCGATTAGTGCGATATCTGCGCTTATCCGATCCAATATGACGGGCAAACCAGATGTATTTAGCAGCAAAAAAGCAGCCTGCAATTCTGACAAGCTTTCGGCAACTTCTCGTTGGTTATCCGCCAGCACCATCATCAAACTAGGCAAGCCCAGACAACACCGCTCCCACGATGTGCTGCCCGCTGCGCCAATCGCTAAATCACTGTCCGCCATTAGTTGCGCCATGTCTTTGACACCGACCCTCACCTCGGTCGGCCAAGGCATTTCGAGGGCTGCTGATTGTACATCAGCAAGCCACGGTGCGTGCGGGCCCATCACCACGGTAATTTGTATATCCGCAGGCAAATCGCATTTTCCTAAAGTCGTTAGAACGGCTCCCGTTGCGTTATTCTGATCGACGCCGCCCATGGTTATAAGAATTTGCCTGAGCTGGGGGTTGGACCGGCGACGTAAACTGAAGGCGCGAAGTTCTGCGAACTCCGGACGTAGTAGGGCGAATTGTGGGCCGATGCAGAGCTGGCAATCGGCTGGAGTCAGATCAGTATAATCAGACGGATCGCGTCCCAAATTCTGATCCAACAGCAAATCGCAGTCATGTGGACGATCCGCCAAATCATCAACAACCATTATCCTCGAACAATACGGGCGCAGCAGCGTTTCCCAGCGGGCGTCAAGCGCGTAGTGATCAACAATCAGCCAGTCCACGTCGAAATCTGACAGTGCGTCAATTGTCTGCGCAGCATCATCGCCCCAAGTCGCTCCAAGCCAATCCGCATGCGAAGTGCTTGTCGTTTCTTCTCGTAGCGGAAGCACCTTGGTTTCAAAGCCATTGCTACGGATGAAATCAATCAGGTTACCCTCGTGAGCACGGCAGATAAAAAGGCACTCGCTTCCCTTTGCTTTCAGCGCATTTGCCAATGTCAGGCAGCGCATCACATGACCAGTGCCGATCTGCAGCGATGCGTCAGTGCGAAATGCGACGGTTTTCATTCTTTGGCCATGGCTTTGAACATCCACTCGGCGGTGATCCAGTCCTCAACGGTGTCGATGTCCTGAACGCGGTGTCGGGGTAGGATTACCGGCGTCGAGTTTGCGCCGAATATCGGTCGCTCGGCCAACCATGCGCTTGCAGTGCCCCAATAAAACTGGCCAGCGTCGTGATAGGCTTCTTCCAGATCCTGCGAGCGGGTAAGAAACTTTTCGGGGTTAAACATCTCGATCCGGTTTGTGGACGTTATCCGCACTGCGCGTTGGATCGGGAAGGCATAACTGGTGACGCTGAAGGCATATTCACACCCTTTCAGCGCGGCCAGTCCGTCACGGATATCGGATGCGCGGATAAACGGAGCCGTGGCGTAGATACAGCAAACAAACTCAGGCGAGGGGCCATTTTGCCCCAACCACTCGGTCGCGTGTCGAATAACAGGGGTGGTTCCTGCGTGATCGTCCGACAGCTCGGCAGGGCGCATGAAGGGAACTTCTGCGCCATACTGCCGGGCCACATCGGCGATCTCTGCATCGTCGGTAGATACTATGATGCGGTCGAAACATCCGCTTTCCTGTGCAGCTTTGATCGACCATGCGATCATAGGTTGGCCACAAAAGGGGTTAATGTTTTTGCGCGGAATTCGCTTGGAGCCCCCACGGGCCGGAATGACTGCGACCTTCATTGAAGGGCCTGCGTCAGTGCTGCGATAACCTCGTCTTGCAAAGCATCATCGAGGTTTGGAAACATCGGTAGGCTAATAGCTTCGCTGTAGTAAGCCTCGGCCTCGGGATAATCACCGACCTTGAAACCCATTGCTTGGTAATAAGGCTGCGTATGGACCGGAATGTAGTGAAGGTTTACGCCAATACCTGCGGCACGAAGACGCTCAAACACCTGCGCGTGAGTTGGGTTAATCTGATCAAGATTTAGACGGATTACATACAGGTGCAGGCCTGAATAACCGTCTTGCCCCCGCACCGGTGTGGTGACGGGCAACGAGGCTAACAACCGATCATATCTGTCAGCAATTTGGTGGCGGCGTGCAACGAACGTGTCCAGACGCTTCATCTGGCTAACCCCGAGGGCAGCTTGAATTTCGGTCATGCGGTAGTTGTAGCCAAGCTCGATCTGTTGGTAATACCATCCACCGTCCGCTTCATGTGTCATCAGCGCAGGGTCACGAGTGATGCCATGGCTGCGGAACAGCTCCATACGCTCCGCGAGGTCGGCGTCGTTGGTCATCGCCAACCCGCCTTCCGCAGTGGTGATGATTTTCACAGGATGGAAACTGAAAACGGTGATGTCGCTATACTGACAAGCGCCGATTTTGCGACCCTGATAACTGCCACCGACTGCGTGCGAGGCATCTTCGATTATCTTGAAACCAAACCGTAGCGACAGCGCGTGGATCGCCTGCATGTCGCAAGGTTCGCCGCATAAGTGAACCGGAACCACGACTTTTGGCAGGGTGCCTGCCGCCTCGGCTGCGATCAGCTTGCGCTCTAACGCGACAGGATCGAGGTTGTATGTGCGCGGATCGATATCGACGAATTCCACCTTGGCCCCACAGTAAAGCGCACAGTTAGACGAGGCAACGAAGGTAACCGGAGTCGTCCAAAGCCAATCGCCCTTACCAAGCCCTAAGGCTAGGCAGGCAATATGTAACGCCGATGTCGCACTATTCACCGCAACCGCATGAGTGGCATCGCAATACCGCGCCAGCGCCGCCTCGAATTGCGGGGCCTTTGGGCCTTGTGTCAGGAAGTCAGAACGCAGAACCTCGATAACGGCATCGATGTCTTCTTGGGTGATATCCTGACGGCCATATGGTATCATGCCTAGACTTTTCCGATACTGTCGGCGTTGGCCTCAATCCATGCGTTCAGGTCTTCCTTGCTCATCCAGTCGTCGTTATTATCGCTGGTATAATAGAAGCCGTCCTTGACGCGGACGCCATCTTTGATGCGTTCTTGCGAAGTACCCCAATTGTTGATCGCGGGCAGGATTTTGTAATGCTCGGGGTATTCATACGTAAACGCGGCATCTTCCTCGCCGATCATCTGCTCGTGCAGTTTTTCGCCCGGACGGATGCCGACAATTTCTTGCTCGGATTCTGGTGAAATCGCGCTAGCCAGCTCGGTGACCTTCATAGACGGGATTTTCTTGACGTAAATCTCGCCGCCCTCCATGTCACTGAAAGCGTGCCAGACCAGATCAACACCTTGCTCCAGCGTAATCATAAACCGCGTCATCCGGTCATCTGTGATCGGTAAAACGCCTTTGCCCTTGATCGACATAAAGAACGGAATAACCGAACCACGCGACCCCATAACATTGCCATACCGCACAACCGCAAAGCGGGTGTCATGGCCACCTGCGTAAGAATTACCCGCGACGAACAGCTTGTCGGAGGCCAGCTTGGTCGCGCCATAAAGATTGATCGGGCTGCTGGCCTTATCCGTCGACAGCGCCACGACGCGTTTGACGCCTTTATCGATGCATGCATCGATTAGGTTCATCGCGCCGTTTATGTTGGTTTTGACACACTCGAAGGGATTATATTCCGCCGTGGGCACAATCTTTGTCGCCGCCGCATGCACCACATAATCTACTCCGTCGAGTGCGCGATACAGCCGATCCTTGTCACGCACATCCCCGATGAAGAAGCGGACACGATCGTCCCCCTGAAACTTCTTCGCCATCTCCCATTGCTTCATCTCATCACGCGAAAAGATGATGATCTTTTTGGGGTTATATTTTGCAAGCGTCATTGGCACGAAAGTATTACCAAACGAGCCAGTGCCTCCGGTGATGAGGATTGTCGAATTTTCAAGCATGTATCAAAGTCTCTTGGGGTTAAAAAGCTAATGCAGGGCATTTGGT
>JAGLUD010000432.1 GCA_023134935.1 Paracoccaceae bacterium
GTTGCTGCGCCGAGCTGGCGGGATTACGGGGCGGTGATTGTTGTAGATAACCTCGATCTCGCCGCCGAACTATCCGACCGTATCGCCCCCGAACATCTGCAACTATGCGTCGCGGATGCCGAAGGTCTGTCGAACAAAGTCCGCCACGCCGGTGCGATTTTCGTTGGCGCTTGGACGCCCGAGGCAATCGGTGATTATGTTGGGGGTCCGAACCATGTTCTACCAACTGCGCGGTCCGCAAGGTTCTCGTCCGGTCTGTCAGTTTTGGATTTCATGAAACGCACCACAATTGCACGGATGACGCCTGAGGCTTTGAAAGCCATCGGGCCAGCGGCGGAAACCTTGGCTAAATCCGAAAGCCTAGAGGCACACGGCCTGTCTGTTCGTCTACGGCTTGATCAGTTGAACGAGAGTGGCGAAAATGGCTGATACCGACCGTATATTCGAGGTTAACCTAGACGATTCCGGTTTGCCTGCGCCCACTCCCGAAATCGAACAAGAGCGTCGTGTCGCGATTTTTGATCTGTTGGAGGAGAACCTCTTTCAGCCTATAGGGCGTGAAGGACAAGACGTTCCAGCAGGCCCGTATCGTCTCGATCTATCTATCGCAGATCGTAGACTTGTCTTTGACCTGCACACCGAATCCGGCGAGGAGGCAGGGGAGTTCCACCTTTCGTTAACCCCGTTCCGCCAAGTCATCAAAGACTACTTCCAGATTTGCGAGAGCTATTTTGACGCCGTGAAACGACTGCCACCAAGCCAGATCGAGGCGATCGATATGGGCCGGCGCGGCATTCACAACGAGGGCGGTAACGTTGTCGAGGAACGTCTTGAACGTAAGGTCAACACCGATAAAGCCACAGCGCGCCGCATTTTTACGCTGATTTGCGTCCTGCATTTCAAGGGTTAAGGGCGAATGGCGGACAACCCCACATCTGTGTTGTTCGCTTGTGATCATAACGCCGTGCGCTCGCCGATGGCCGAAGGGATTATGAAGAAATACTACGGCACACGGATTTTTGTGCAGTCGGTTGGTGTGAAGCATGATCTGGAAGTTGACGGTTTTTCTGTTGCGGTTGCGGCAGAAATCGATGTGCTACTTAACAAGCATCGTGTGCGATCATTTGATGAAATGGAGGAGTGGGGCGACGACATTGACGGTTACGATCTGGTTATCGCGCTTTCGCCTGCATCCCAACGTCGCGCGCTCGAATATACACGGGTTCATGCGCTGGAAGTCGAGTACTGGCCGATATTTGACCCAACAGGTCTAGCGGAGTCTCGCGAAGACAAGTTGCGCGTTTATCGCCTGATGCGCGATCAAGTTTCGCAGAGGATTGTCGACCGCTTTGGCCCCCCCGATGAAATTGAAGGTTAAATAGCTCTTTAGGCTTGAAATTTCAGCAATTACCCCTCATCTATGCCCCGCAGACAACAGTTTGCAATAAACAACCAGATCGGAGATCACATGGCCAAGGAAGAACTTCTAGAATTCCCGGGTGTCGTGACCGAGCTTCTGCCAAACGCGACGTTTCGGGTAGAG
Organism: Paracoccaceae bacterium; assembly: GCA_023134935.1. GTDB lineage: Bacteria > Pseudomonadota > Alphaproteobacteria > Rhodobacterales > Rhodobacteraceae > NORP23. Next base: position 1,544 of record JAGLUD010000432.1, read on the forward strand.
CTAGAGAACGGCCACGTAATTATAGCGCATACTGCGGGCAAGATGCGGAAAAACCGTATTCGTGTGCTGGCAGGTGACAAAGTGCAGGTCGAAATGACCCCGTACGATTTGTCCAAAGGGCGCATCAACTATCGCTTCAAGTAACTTGCGACTGATCCTTGGATCAGGCAGTCCGCGTAGACGCGAACTGTTGGCGCAAATTGGCGTCGTGCCGGACGAAATCCGGCCCGCCGATATTGA
>JAGLUD010000433.1 GCA_023134935.1 Paracoccaceae bacterium
ATGCCTTCTGCTTCGAGTACGGGCGCAAGCGCGCCTACAAGAAGTTCGGTCACGATCGGGTTATTCGCCCAGCCTTCACTGCGGTCATAATCGCCAAGGCGTGGGTTCACTGGAACTGGTCCAATGCCAAAATCAGACGGAACGATAGGGCGGTTCGGGTTGCCAGACAGGGTCAAACGCAGGCCGAAGTCGGAGCCGTAATTATAGTACCCACCAAAAGAAACGCCGCTGATCGGTTCGTAGTCGATGCCGAAATTCAGTGGGGATTTGTGTTCAAACTCGCCGAACACCTGTTCACCTGTGTAAGCGTCTGAAGAATATTCCGCCTTCAGTGACAAGCCTTTAACGGGTGTGGCCCATTCTAAGCCACCGAACAGGGCGACGTCGCCGCTGAATAGATGATCAAAGCCCATTTCCATATCGACAGCGGGGCGTGTGCCTAGCGTTGCAATTGGTTCGAAGCTGCCAAGGCGCCCCCAGCCAAGACCTCCGGATACGGTCAATCCATAGCCGACATTTTTGCTGGCAACGATGTATTCACTGCTTAAGGGTCCGTTCAGCAGGAACCCGCGCGACCCGATCGCAAGGGATGGCAATGCGTCGGACTCTTCAAAAATCTGGTATTTCAAGTCAAGGTTTTGAACAAAATATGGTTCGTCGACCGCGGTCCAATCGGATAGCGTCATGAAGTGCACGGATGTTTCCAGCTTTGGCAACATCTGGAACGTCAGCGTACCGCCACTAACGGTGCCGGAGCCGCTGAAAGTCCACGCGGTTTCGCCGTCGGGCAACATTTTCGCGGACGGCATATCGATTAGGCCAGCGGTACCGTTTAGCGAAAAGCTGGGCGATTGTGCGGAAGCGGTGCTGGCAGCGAGCAATGCAAGGCCTGCGGGAATATGGCGGTAAAGGTGTTTAGGCATAAACATGTAACCAACTGATAATTGCGTAAAAAGCCGCCAGAAAAACCCTCGCAACCAAGTGTCGATTTTACTACGTGGATATGCCTTAAGCGAGTCGTTTCAGACGTGAAGCAAGTGAATCAGCCGGATTCAGCGGCTAACAGGGCGTTAAGGCCGCTGCGATAGTCTGGATATTTTAAGGTGATCCCCAGTTCCGCTAGAATCCGCCGATTCGAGACCTTCTTCGATTCGGCATAAAAACTGCGCGCCATCGGGGTCATTTCGGCAGTCTCGAAATCCACAGCTTCGGGCAGGGGCAAGTTTAACATCCTTGCGGCCTCGGCGATGACTTCTTGGGGTGGGGCTGGGTCGTTGTCGCAAACATTATAGATCGCGCCGGCGTTCGGGGCGGCGATGGATGCGCGTAAAACCTGCGCGATGTCTTCCACATGGGTGCGGCTGAAGACCTGGCCTTTTTTGATGATCCTACGCGCGGTTCCGGCGCGGACTTTGGCAAATGGCCCACGGCCCGGTCCGTAAATTCCCGCAAGGCGGAAAATATGGACTGGCAGCCCTGTTTCAGCCCCTAGATCAAGCCACGCCTGTTCGGCATCAGCCCGCAATTGCCCGCGTCTGGTTGCAGGGGATAGGGAGGATGTTTCATCAACCCATCCGCCTTGGCGGTCGCCGTAAACGGCGGTCGTGGATAAGTAGCCGACCCATTCGTATTGGTCTGAACGTTGGCGGATTTCGTGCTCCAACGCGGTTAGGATTGGATCGCCATCTTCGGATGGGGCGGCGGATAAAAGGATGTGGGTGGCGGCGGTTAAGGCTTCGGTAATGTCTTGATTAGGCCACAGAACGGGTTCGATCCCGTCGGCCTTCATAGCGGCGGCCTTGTCAGCCGAGCGGGTCGTGCCGATCACGCGCCAACCTTCGGATAACAGACTTTGGCCAATGACACGGGCCGTGTAACCGTACCCGAAAACCAGAATCGTCTTCATTCTAGCGACCCTTTTCGTGCGCAAGGCGTTGTTTGGCGACATCCTCATTGCGACGATCAAGGTGACTTTGATGCATCGCTTCCTCGACAAACCCTAGATGGGATTCGACAGCCTTACGCGCGGCTTCCGGATTTTGGTCGACGATAGCCTCGAAAATCGCGCGGTGCTGTTCCAGAAGTTTATCGCGTGTCGAGCGTTTTC
>JAGLUD010000434.1 GCA_023134935.1 Paracoccaceae bacterium
CCACCGTTGAAGATGTTGAACAAGGCGATCATTAACAGGAATAGAATAACCCAAAACGCGATGTTTTTATTATTACCCACAGTATGCTCTCCTAAAAGGTATTCAATTTCTTAACGCGGACGACTCGGGCCGCGCGGTTGTTTGTAACATAGGGTCTAAGCCCCGACTTTCAACGTGTCATTAAGGACTTGTGAAGACCTTTTTTACCATATTTTAACTCAATTGCCCATCCATTCGCCATTCCGGCCAGCGGAGCGGCGATTAATTGGCCATCAGCCCATAGTGCAGGGCTTGCCAATAACACTTCGCGGGCATGGCCGGTATCGCGCCAGTTTTCGCATTCGCGCAGGCCTTCTTCGCCCAAAGTGGCGATGGTTTTGGCTGATTTGGGCCCACGTTCTGTGATTACCCAGCGATGGTCCCAGACCGCATCAACGGGGCAGGGTGGGGCGACCTTCGAGACTTCTCTTCGCACGATAATGTTGCCGGAGTGTGAACGGATTACGCATCCATGCAATGTTTGACCGTTTTCTTCGCCCATTCGGTTTAACACTCCGCGAAGGCTGTCAAACCGTGGGCGGTAAGTCGCGCCGCTGATCCATTGTAGTGTTGCGGACAACAGGCGAAAGCGCAACTCATCCGGTGCCGCGTTGAATGTGTTGATATTCAACTGAACTTCGCCAGCATCGGTGATTTCAGCGCAGGAATTGGCGAGTGTTTGTGTTGCGGCTTCCAATGCGGAGCGCGCGTCTTGCATGCGGTCTGCCGTGGCGGCCAATCGGTCGATGGTAATGCCCAAATCGGTCAATAATGCCAAAGCTTGGCGTGCCTTGATGCGATCGTATTTAGGGTCGTCGTTTGAGGGGTCATCGATCCATTTAACGTCTCGCTCAACCAGATAGGCTCGCAATTCCTCGCGTCGGGCATGCAACAACGGGCGAACCCATGTTAACGTTCCAGCCGTTCGCTGTGCTGCCATTCCCGATAATCCATCAACGCCGGAGCCACGAGCAAGCCGTAGAAGAACCGTTTCGGCCTGATCATCAAGCGTGTGTCCCAAGGCAATATGCGTGATGTTTTCACGCGCAGCCCAATCGGTGAGCAGCCGTAGGCGCGCTTGTCGTGCAGCGTCTTGTAAATTGCCGGATTTGTCCCAGTCTTCCCATTTCAAAACAGTATGTGGAACACCGTGGTGCTGGCAAAGAACCGCAACTTGCGCTGCCTCCTCCGCGCTTTCATCGCGCAAACCGTGATCTACCGTGACGGCCCGAAGGTCGCCACCGCGCGTTGCCAACATGTGCAGCAACGCCACGGAATCTCCGCCGCCAGAAACGGCTACGCCAAGCGTATCATTGGGAATATCGGAAAGGGCCAGTTCCAGCCCTTTGGTTAGGTCGCTCAAGGACAAGCCAGCGTTTGTTTTTGACCAAGAATTTGTGTGCCCAGATCAACGCTTACATTCTGGTATCGAATGCCGATTTCATCCAGCGTCAAGCATGCCTGATCTGTCTGTCCTAACGCGCCAAGACTTGCCGCGAGTTCATACAGCGAGACAGGTGCGAACGGGCCGTCCGGCGCGCCGCTGAAACTGTCTAGATAACTGCGAGCAGCCCCGCCCCAATCTTGCAAACCGGCCAATGCCAAACCGCGACGATACTGTGCCTCGCTGGTCAAAGGACCACCTGGGTAGGTTGTGGTGAAGGTTGCGAATTGTTCCGCGGCGGCCTGAAATTCGCCTGCGTCATACATAGTCACGCCGGAATCAAAGCTGCGTTGTTCGTCCGAGGCCAGTTCCTGACCTTCATTGCCGATCGTGCTTTCGCCGCCAAGTGGAGGAGGGGTGGTAAGTGATCCAGTGTCGCCACCTTCAAGTTCCGTAAGGCGAAATTCAAGGTCGCCAATGCGCCGTGTCGCGTCGTCAGCGATTTGAACCACGCGAAACTCCAACGTTTCGACCAAACCTAAAGCCGCGCTGAGATCGGCTTCGAGGCTGTTTAGACGTTGTAATATGGTTCCGACGGAATCTTGCGAAACACCGGAATTGCCAGTGATCAGCAATTCGCTGCGCAATTCCTGCA
>JAGLUD010000435.1 GCA_023134935.1 Paracoccaceae bacterium
TCCCGCAGCGCATGGCGCAGGAAGGTTTGCAAAATGCGTGTCGCAAATTCTGTATGGTCGGACCCGATCGCCAAAACAGCATCGACATCGCCCAACGGAACACCCTCGACCCACTCGGTCGTCAGCACACGACGCGAGGATAGCTCCCACACCAACGTTGGCACGCGGAATCCTTCATCGTCTTTTGTATTCGCTGCGAATTCATCGGCGGCCGATGCCTCCATCCGCAGGTCCAACTCTCCGTCGACTACGCCAGCGAAGTGCTCGATCACTGCCCGCGGGCGCAATCGGCGTGAAAACGGGGCGATCGCTTCTATGATCGATGCTGCCAGAAAAAACGCGTCCACGTCCTTCAAGAATGCGCGCTCGATGCCTGGCCGTAAAACCTTTACGGCCACAACTTGTCCAGTTTCACGAACAACTGCCTTATGAACTTGCGCCAACGAGGCCGCCGCGACCGGCTCCGAGAAACTCTCGAACACCTCGTCAATTTTAATACCGAGTTCCGACTCGATCTCGGCTTTGGCGATATCAACGTCGAACGCAGGCAGCGCGTCTTGCAATATTCGCAGGTCTGTTGCCAGTTCAATGCCAACAATATCAGGGCGTGTCGAAAGCAACTGCCCAAATTTGATATACGCCGGACCAAGCGCTGTTAACGCCCGCAAAATCGGTGGCTGCGAAGGATCACCCTTCAGGCCAAGCCATTGCACAGGCCAACCGATAACCCGCGCAGCAATACGAATGGAGCGTGGCGCATCCACCGCCTCCAACACCACGCGCATCGCGCCAGATCGTTCGAACGTGGCACCCGTACGGATCAGACGCCATATATTATGTGGTCCCCTCATGTTTTCCATCCCGAATGTAGCGCGGCAATGCCTAACGAAAGGTTACGGTATTTAACTTGGCTGAACCCGCCATCACGGATCATCTGCGCGAACTGTTCCTGCTTCGGGAATTTTCGGATCGATTCCACCAAGTATTGATAACTGTCACGGTCATTCGCAATGATCTGCCCCAGCGGTGGAATGACGTTGAAGCTGTAACGGTCATAAGCCCACTGCATCGCAGGGTTAGGGATGGTCGAAAACTCCAACACCAGAAACCGCCCGCCGGGCTTCAACACACGATAAGCTTCGTTAATAGCGTCCTGAATGCGCGTTACGTTACGAATGCCGAAACTGATGGTGTAGGCATCAAACGTATTATCCTCGAACGGCAACGCCATCGCATCGCCACACACCCAGTCCAGACTGTCTTCCATGCTCTCGGCTTCGGCCCGTAAGCGCCCAGCGTCCAGCATTGATTGTGTCATGTCGAACACCGTCGCATGCCCACCGCCTGCACGTTTCAGGAACCGAAACGAGATATCGCCCGTGCCACCCGCCACATCCAGCAACTTCATGCCTTTGCGGGGCGCCAGCCAATCCATCATCGCGTCTTTCCAGATACGATGCACGCCCATGCTCATGGCGTCGTTCATAATGTCATATTTGGAGGCAACATTGGTGAAAACACCGTGAACCATGCCAGCCTTGGCATCTTCGTCCACAGTCTTGAATCCGAAATGGGTTTTTT
>JAGLUD010000436.1 GCA_023134935.1 Paracoccaceae bacterium
GAAATGCGTGCACGTCGTCAAGAAGTGCAGATGATCTTCCAGGATCCATTGGCCAGCCTCGATCCACGCATGAACATCGGTGAAATCATCGCCGAGCCGATCAAAACGCACCACCCCAAAACCCCTAAGGCCGAAATCAAGAAGATGGTCGAAGAGGTGATGGTGAAGGTTGGTTTGCTGCCAAATCTTGTAAACCGTTACCCACACGAGTTTTCCGGTGGTCAGTGCCAACGTATTGGAATCGCTCGTGCTTTGATCTTGAAGCCGAAACTGATTATCTGTGACGAACCCGTATCGGCACTGGATGTTTCCATTCAGGCGCAGGTGGTTAACCTTCTGAAAGAACTGCAAGAAGAAATGGGCCTCGCCCTGATTTTCATCGCGCATGATCTTTCGGTAGTGAAGCACATCAGCACGCGGATCATGGTGCTTTATCTTGGTAACATGGTGGAAATCGCTGACAGCGCAGACCTTTATGATACCCCGCGGCACCCTTACACGCAGGCACTGATTTCGGCTGTTCCAATCCCCGATCCGTTGATCGAGAAGAACAAGGAACTGATCCTGATTAAGGGCGATCTACCCTCTGCGATCAACCCGCCCTCGGGCTGTGTTTTTCGTACGCGCTGCCCAAAGGTACAAGACATCTGTTCGCGCGAAAAACCGGAATTCGAGGATACAGGCAACGGCCACAAAGTCGCGTGTCACTTCCACGACTAAGATACCGTACGCTAATTAATTATTAACCTATCCCGCGTATTACTATGCGGGCTGGGCAGGACTTAAAACGTTCAAAGGGTTATCGCGTCGGGCAATTGAAACACACCTAAAGACATCCGCTCAACGCGGCGCTGTCTTCTGGCAAAAGGCAACGCCAAGCACGTTCAGTGTTGGGCACCCGGCGCGATAGCTCGCTACTTTCGGTCTGTTTAACCCAACAGGCCAAAAACGGTTCCACAGCAGAACCTCCTCGAGAATCTCAACATTTCAGGCGCGGTTTCCCCGAACGTCTATTTTGCCGTGGAATAACCGATACTGTCGGGTGCATGGTTTCCCACGCACCGCCACAATCTAGTCTTCCATCGCTTCCAACTCATCGATCATCGAGGCAATCAACGACAGCCCCTTGTCCCAGAACGTCGGGTCGCTTGCATCCAAACCAAACGGCTCCAACAACTCCTTGTGGTGCTTGGAACCGCCAGCCTTCAACATCTCGAAATACTTCTCTTGGAAGTCATCGCCACCTTCTTCGTAAACCGCATAAAGCGCGTTTACCAAGCCGTCGCCAAACGCATAGGCGTAGACGTAAAAGGGTGAGTGGATGAAGTGGGGAATATACGTCCAGAAGGTCTCGTAACCCTCCATGAAATTAAACCCGTCACCAAGACTTTCATGTTGGATTTCCATCCAGATCGCGTTGATCTGATCAGGTGTCAGCTCTCCGTCCGCACGCGCGGCGTGCACACGGCACTCAAAGTCATAGAACGCGATCTGGCGCACGACGGTGTTGATCATATCCTCAACTTTACCAGCCAGCAGACGCTTGCGTGCGGCCTGATCCGGTGCATTGTCCAGCAGCTTGCGGAAGGTCAACATCTCGCCAAAAACGGAGGCAGTTTCAGCCAAAGTCAGCGGCGTATCCGCCAGCAGTTCGCCCTGATCAGCAGCCAACACTTGATGCACGCCGTGGCCCAACTCATGCGCCAATGTCATCACATCGCGCTGTTTGCCAAGGTAGTTCAGCATCACATAAGGGTGCACATTCGTCACCGTCGGATGCGCAAACGCGCCCGAGGATTTCCCCGGTTTCACTTCCGCATCAATCCAGCCTTTGTCAAAAAACGGTTCAGCCAGTTCAGCCATACGCGGGTCAAAATCTGCATAAGCATCCATCACCATCGCGCGGGCCTGATCCCACGGAATGACCAGATCATCCTCGCCGGGCAGGGGCGCGTTACGGTCCCAGACCTCCATCTGATCAAGACCCAACCACTTGGCCTTCAGCGCATAATACCGATGCGACAGCTTCGGATAAGCCGCCACAACCGCATCGCGCAACGCTTGTACTACTTCGGGCTCAACATCATTGGAAAGATGGCGCGACGTCTGCGGCGTTGGCAGCTTGCGCCACTTGTCCTGAATTTCCTTCTCTTTGGCCAACGTATTTGTGATCCGCGAAAACAACGGTGTGTTTGCACTAAAGACCTTAACCAAGGCATTCGCACCAACCTCGCGTCGTGCACGGTCCGTGTCGGAAAGCAGGTTCAGCGTGGCCTCAAGGGGCAATTCCTCGCCGTCCACATCAAACGTCAACGCCGCCATGGTTTCATCAAACAACCGGTTCCATGCCGACGTACCGACGACAGACTGGTCATGTAGGAACTTTTCCAACTCGTCAGACAGCTGGTAAGGCTTCATCTTTCGCAAGCTGTCAAAGATCGGTTTGTAACGGTTCAAGTCAGCATTCGCCTCCAGCAAAGCATCCAGTGCCGCGTCTTCTATCCGATTCATCTCAAGGCTGAAAAACACGAGGTTCGCCGACATATTCGTCAGCTGCGCCTGCATATCCGCCATAAACTTCCCACGATCCG
>JAGLUD010000437.1 GCA_023134935.1 Paracoccaceae bacterium
ACTGATCGCGTAACCGTTACGCACAACGGCCCGATTGCGCATGTGGTTCTGAACCGCGCAGACAAACGCAACGCACTTGATCAAGCGATGCTTGAAGCGATCGCGGATGCAATTGAACAACTATCTGACGCCCGCGAAACGCGGGCAGTTGTTCTGTCCGGTAACGGAGAGGCATTTTGTGCCGGTCTCGATTTCATGAGCTTCGCGGCGATGTTACAAAACCCCGACAGCGTTGATTTCATGGCACGGTCGCATGGGGACGCCAACCTGTTCCAACACGTTTCCACCGGTTGGCGCGATTTGCCAATGCCGGTTATCACAGCACTTCACGGTGTTGCTTTTGGCGGCGGCTTCCAGATTATGCTGGGCGCAGACATCCGCATAGCTGCACCTGGTACCCAATTTTCGATCATGGAAGCAAAGTGGGGGCTGGTGCCCGACATGGGCGGTATGGCTCTAATGCCGGCGTTGGCTCGCCAAGACGTCGTGCGCCGCTTGACCTATACTGCAGAAGTATTTGATGCCGCGCAGGCGTTGGGTTGGGGGTTTGTTACTGAACTTTCCATTGATCCGGTCGCCCGTGCCATGGAACTGGCGACCCAGATCGCCGCGCGAAGTCCCGATGGAACACGAGCGTCAAAACGGCTGATTTCGAAAACATGGGGCGCTAATCGTGCTGAAACGTTAATGGCGGAGTCTGTAGCGCAAAAATTAGTGCTCGGCGGGCAAAACCAGATGGAGGCCGTGATGTCCAACTTTGAAGAACGCCCTCCCAAGTTCAAGGACTGACACATGCCAAAAGTTGGAGTCGCAGGCTGTGGGCGTATGGGTTTGCCTATGGCCCAAGCCCTTCGAGATGCTGGATTTAGCGTCCAAGGGTTCGATATCCGCCCTCTTGCCGTATTCGGAAGTTTCCAAGACGCAATGACGTTGGACTCGTCCAAATTCGCCCAAGATCTGACGATTCTTTTCACCGTTGTTCGCGACCAACAGCAAACAGATGATCTATTGTTTAATGAACAAAACCTGATCGCTAAAGCGGAAAAACTGACCCATATCATTATCAGCTCCACTCTTTCACCGAAATATGTGCGCGAACTTCGTGACCGCATACCACAGCACATCAGATTGATTGACGCGCCAATGTCAGGCGCGGCTATCGCCGCTAAGGAAAAGCGTCTTTCCTTTATGCTTGGCGGCGCAGCTGAGGATATTGCCCACATCCAACCGTACCTGAACGCTATGGGGAAACATTTTCATGTAATGGGCGGGTTTGGTGCTGGCATGGGGGCCAAGGTTCTTAACAATCTATTAGCGGCGAGTTCCACCGTCGCCACGCGGCTTGTGTTGGACTGGGCTGATGAACTAGGGCTCGAGGAGGCGCGATTGTTGGACCTGATGCACACAAGTTCCGGTCAAACTTGGTTTGGCAGCAATTTCAACGATATCGAATTCGCGCGCGACGGTTTCGACGCTGAAAACACCATAGCTATCTTGAAAAAGGATGTGGAGGCCGCCATGGACGGCGCCCCCGACAATGCAGACCTTAACCTGCCGTTAACGCTGATCGCGATGATCGAAAAGTTACGCCCGCGTTAACTTTCGTCTTCTTCAATCGCGTATTTACTGAACACGCCCATCTGGCTGAAGATAAACACGAACGTCGCCACAGGCAGCGCGAAGGTT
>JAGLUD010000438.1 GCA_023134935.1 Paracoccaceae bacterium
GGGGTTTCAGCCTTGGCACCGGGGCTATGATGTTTTCAGGTGTCACCATCACCGTAATCGCCCTAACAACCCAAATCCAGCCGGACCCATGGTGGACACCTCGCTTCGCCCTACCTCTTTTCGGCATGGTACTGGGCAACTCCATGACCGGCATATCCCTGTCGCTAGACACCCTGAACACCGCCGCCACCCGCGAGCGCATTGCAATCGAGGCTCAACTTCTTCTGGGTCGCACAAAATGGGAAGCCATGCGCCCCTTCACGCGCCGTGCCCTTCGCACCGGTTTCATGCCAATTATCAATTCAATGGCTGCCACAGGCATCGTATCCCTACCCGGCATGATGACAGGCCAAATCCTTTCAGGCGTAGAGCCGACCGAGGCGGTGAAATACCAGCTGCTGGTGATGTTCCTGATTGGTGGATCAACTGGGCTGGGCGTATTAATGGCCGTCCTTGGCTCGGTCCATCGCCTGACGGACGATCGACACCGTCTACGGCTCGACCGCCTGACACAGTAGCGTGCCTCTTGAAACGTTCAGGAAGCATAGCCACTTGTTTAGTCGTGAATGCGTAAACGTAATCGTTACAAAAAATGTAATCGGGAGAGTTCAAAATGTTCAGGATGAGCCGTTTTCAAGCCTTGGCCGCTAGCACCGCATTACTAGCCGCCCCTGTTGCAGTCTCTGCCGAAACGCGGGACTTCGACCTGACAGAATTCAACCGCATTGAAATATCCACAGGAATTAACGCCATCGTAGAAATCGGCGGCGATTTTTCTGTTCGAGCCGAAACCGACAACACAAAAATTCTCGAAGACCTGCGGATCGAAGTGCGTGGGCGCAAGCTTAAAGCTGATCTGGATCTTGGGTTTCTGGAATCGCTGCTTGGGAAAAATCGTGATGTGACCGTTTACATCACACTTCCCGATCTAACCGAAGTCGAAGGCAATGCAGGTGCTGACGTTATGGTTTCCGGAAACTATGGTCCGGAGTTATTCGCATCGGTTTCATCTGGCGCTTCACTTTTGATTGATGATCTAACCTCTGATCGCGTCGATCTGGACGCCAGTTCTGGCGCAAGCTTACGTGTAACTGGTGAATGCGTTAATCTGCGCGTCGATGCGTCTTCTGGCGGATCGGTCAACGCATCAAAGCTGACCTGCGAAATAGTCAAAGCCGATGCCTCGAGCGGTGGAAGCGCAACGGTATTTGCAACCGCTTCGATAAACGCCGATGCCTCAAGCGGTGGCGAAATCGACGTTAACGGCGGGCCAACTCGTATCGAAGTTGACGAAAGCAGCGGTGGTGATGTCGATTTCAATTATTGATCGACCATTCAGCATCGAAAAAAATATGGGTGTTAATAAATTTACGGCGAGCCTTTAACCTTGTGCCCTTGAACTTCCGGCTCCAGAGGTTACAATAGAGGGCAAGCCTCCTTTACTTTGATAAAGATTACGGGGTGCAGGTTTTTGCGCCCACTTGGGGCGTGGTGATATTGGTACGGAGGGGCATATGTCCTGGACAGATGAACGTGTTGCGACCCTAACGAAAATGTGGGGCGAAGGAAATTCGGCTAGCCAGATTGCCAAAGAGCTCGGCGGTGTTACCCGTAACGCCGTGATCGGCAAAGTGCATCGTTTGGGTTTGTCGAACCGCGCGACGACCACCAAAGCCAAAGCTGCGCCGAAGGCTGTTAAAGAAGCGCCTAAGACCAAGGCTAAGCCCAAAGAACCTGTGCGCGTAGCCAACCCGAAATCCACGACCGAAATTCCAACAGCCCGTGACATCCCGCGCAAGCGCCCGATCATCACGGCTGGTCAGCCATT
>JAGLUD010000439.1 GCA_023134935.1 Paracoccaceae bacterium
TTCGAAGACTTTTCGGCATTATAGAATATATGCGTTCCGATTTGCGCCGTTTTCGTGAAACTGCGCGACCAGCTGGGGTTAACCGCGCTGGTATGATAATAAGTCGCCCCATCCGTTAGTACCCGCGCACGGCCATCAAGCAACAGTTTAGCCAGCTTGCCGGAACGTGCATACGCCCGTGCTTCGGAAAAATATTCCGCTTTGCCATCACAGTTATACGAGAATTGGCAGGCGTGCAGACGGTGCGCGCCTTGTGTCACCACACCACAAACCGAATTCGGGAATTTACGCGAATCCACGCGGTTCAGGATCACTTCGCCAACGGCGAATTGCCCTTCCAGCGTTTCACTACGTGCCTCGAAATAGAGCGCCTCGGTCAGGCATTGCCAGCTTCGGTCACCAGACGCGGTTGGCATGGAATCGAGCACCGCCACCGTAAAGCCGGCTGCCGTCTGTGCACCTAGATCAACAGATCGTGGTCCGTCTTGGGCCGCGTTCGCCAATGCACTGGATGCTACGTCTTCCGCAGCACCAGCCCCGACGCTTAGTCCGAAGATCGACAACGAGCTCATACGCGTATTGCTGTCATCGATTTTTGCCACGCGCAAACCGCCAAGTTCCGCCAAGCGATCAGCCCCAAGAGCCGAGATCGCAGCTTTTTCCTGCATCATCATGCTCATGATCTGGTCGAGGACTTGTTGGTTGGGATCGGGGGATATTTCAGCGTCCGGTAGTTCGGCATTTGCCACGCTAAAGGCAAAGCACATCCCTGCGACCGCAGACAGACTCCCGACGCCCACACGGCTCGCGCCGCGCGAAAATGGTGTACTCCTCACTATGGCCATCAGTCACCTCATATCCCAAGCAACCCGCTGGCCGCTACAAACCTTGCCCCCCCACAAAGTCAGAGGCCGATAAATAGCCTGAATCCGCTGCGAGTCCAGAATAAACAGGGTTTCCGGACCATGGGTCGCCCCCTTAGATGAGGCAACAAGTTTCAAAAACAAGGCGAATCAGCTTTTTTATATGGGATTCATCGCGGCGCACAAAAACATGCACAATTCGAACTAATTTCGGGTGCTGACAGAATTGGAAGCAAATCGGAGCGTTTACCCCGAATCGCTTACCGTGATTCTAGCTTTCCGCCAGAATGCTTGCTTGCGCTGCCGCCAGGCGTGCAATCGGCACACGGAACGGCGAGCAGGACACATAATCGAACCCAGCCAGCTTGCAGAACCGAACCGAGGCTGGATCGCCGCCATGCTCCCCACACAGCCCCAACACTATGTCGTCGTTGGCTTCGCGGCCACGGTTCGCGGCCATCAACAACAGCTCCCCTACGCCCTCCAGGTCGAGGGTGTGGAACGGGTCTTCGTGGTAGACATCAAGATTGATATAGTCGCGCATGAAACGGCCAGCGTCGTCGCGTGACAGGCCATAGGTCATCTGGGTCAGATCGTTGGTACCAAAGCTTAGGAACGCACTGCTTTCGGCCAAGTCCCCTGCGCGCAACGCCGCACGCGGGGTTTCTACCATGACGCCCAACTTGAATTTCAACGCAGACCCTTTTTCAACCCGCACCTCTTCGGCAACACGATCAACGCGTTGCTTCACCAGTTCGACCTCGCGGTTAGCGGAAACCAGCGGGATCATCACTTCTGGCACGATCTCTTCGCCGGATGTTTTGCTAACCTCGGCGGCGGCTTCAAAAATCGCGCGGGCCTGCATTTCGTAGATTTCGGGCATGGTTATACCAAGACGCACACCACGTTTTCCTAGCATCGGGTTGAATTCTTTTAAGTCTTCGGCGCGCGCAATAACTTGGCTGACAGGCAGATCCATCGCCTCAGCCAAGTCTTGCATTTCATCGCGCGAATGGGGCAGAAATTCATGCAAAGGCGGGTCCAGCAGGCGGATGGTTACGGGTAGTCCGCGCATGATTTCAAACAGTTCGACAAAATCGCTACGCTGCATGGGCAACAAGCGATCAAGCGCGGCGCGGCGGTCAACCTCGGAAGTCGCAAGGATCATTTCGCGCATCACGGTGATGCGGTCCTCCTCGAAAAACATGTGTTCGGTGCGGCAAAGTCCAATGCCATCGACCTTGAAATCGCGTGCAACACGTGCGTCCATCGGTGTGTCGGCATTGGCGCGAACCCCGATTGTGCGGGCTTCATCAGCCCAGTCCATAATGGTCAGAAACGCTTTACCCAGCTCCGCCTGAATCATCTTGGGCGCACCGATCAAGGCCTGCCCACGCGTTCCGTCAACTGTAATCACGTCGCCTTCGCGGAACTCCTGACCGTCCAGCGTTGTGATGGTGCGTTTTTGCAAGTTCAGTTTTAGATCACCCGCGCCAACTACGCACGGCAGCCCAAGTCCACGGGCGATCACCGCCGCGTGGCTGGTCATCCCGCCGCGAACGGTCAAGACGCCAGCTGCCGAATGCATGCCGCGAATATCTTCGGGGGATGTCTCCACCCGCACCAGAATGCAGGGTTCCTCTTGTGCCTCGGACGCCATCGCCGCCTCTGGCGAGAACACGATTTTACCCGTCGCAGCACCAGGGCTGGCGGGTAGGCCGGTGCCAAAAATATCGCGTTTAGCGTGCGGATCGATCTGCGGGTGCAGGTGTTCGACCAGGTTTCGTGGCTCGATACGCAACAACGCCTCGTTCCGGCTTATGGCACCTTGATCGGCCAAATCCACGGCAACCCGCAACGATGCGCGTGCGGACCGTTTAGCAGGGGTCGCGTCCAGCAGAAATACTTCGCCATTTTCAACGGTAAACTCGAACTGGTAGGCATCGCCCATACCAGCCGCGGCCCTCTTCCCGATATCCTTCAGCGCACCGATAACTTTCGGTGAGATTTCCTGCAAAGAAGGTGCGGTTTGCCCGGCATCCTCCCGCTCGACCTTCGTAATCATGTGCGGCGTACGCAACCCCATCAGCGCGTCTTGCCCTTGGGATTGCGGAAGGAACCGCCCCCAAAGCCGTGCTCGACCGGTTTTTTCGTCCACCAGTTGCACAAAGCCGGAACCGCTGTGATCGCCGATGCCCAGTGCCATTTTCTGCACCACAATCGATAACCCTGCATCCTCGGGCGCCCCCTTGGCCAGGCGCAAGATTTTCGCGGTCGGCCCGTTCCAGGCTTTTGCCATTGAACGGATCACCCCGTGCAACTGCGCGGTCGGGTCTTGCGGGAATGGCGATCCGATCTCTTCCTCGTAAAGCGCTTTGCAGTTAGCCAGCATGGAGCTGAGATCAGCGTCTGAAAGCGCCTCCTCGCTGTCCACATCGGCCAGTTTTAGTTGGTCATAATAAAGGTTCTCGAAATACTCCGGGTCCAGATGTTCAACACTGACAGCATAACTTTGGATAAAGCGGCGATAGAGGTCCATTGCGCCCCGCGCGCCAATCTTGCGGATTTGTGTTTTTACAAACTCATCCGTGACCCCGATGTTCAAGATCGCATTCGGCCCACCCCAATCAAGGTTTTCGGGGCTGGAGCGCACAGACAACAGTCCGCCGGACATCAATTCTTCGGGTAGATCGGGAACTGCCTCACCGTTTGCTATCGCGTGAACGGTGGCGCTGGACAGGATCACGCCGTCAGGTACGGGCAGGCCAAGCTTAACCATCAGTGCCAAACGCGCACCCCTTGCGCCAAATGTTTTGGCTATGACCTCAGTGTCGGAATTCAGACGAATACTCATGACGGCTCCTGCATATCTTGCAGTGCAGCATAGCTATGCGTTCGCGTTTGGCAATTAGAACGTTGCGAAGTTACCCGTTAAGGGCGGAAAATATCGCGACCTTGTGCATTACAGCTCTGATACGATTGAGCAGGCACAGACGATTACGACGAACTACTTGCGCTTCAGCATTCACCTGCGTGCTGTCGAAAAACGCATCAATCGGAGCACGAAGACTGGCCATAGCCGCCATAGCGGCCGCGAAATCTTCGGCATTAAGCGCCGTTGATATAGCCACTTCCCCCGCATCCAGTGCTGCGAACAAGGCTTTTTCCTCGGAACTCTCAGCATACTGAAGTTCCGGTTCGCCCTCGTAAGACACACCGTCTTTCTTCTCTTCGGCGGCCAAAATGTTGTTGGCACGTTTATAGCCCTGCAACAGGTTTTCCCCGTCATCTGTTTTCACGAACACCTGCAACGCATTGGCGCGTTTAACCAGCAATGTCAGATCATCGCTGCCCGGCATCGCAAGGCAAGCGTCGATGACGTCATGGGTGATACCTTCAGATTTTAGATGTACTTTCAGACGGTCATAGAAGAAGCCCAAAAGGCTATCGCTGGTTTCCGGCAGGCTGCTTTGCAGACGGGACAACCATGTGCCTTCTGCAACTTCGAATGACTTATCTTCTTTATCGAACTTGTCGAACAGCGCACGGAACGCTGCGCCGAAAACCCCATGATGGGCGATTTGGTCAACCATCTGTTCAAGGAAATACAAGTCCTTCTCTTCAGCCGTATCCAGACCAAGTTGAATTTCAACTTCCAGCAACTGGCGGTCAATAAACCGTTCCAGCGGGAAGCGCAGATCGTTTGTCAGAATGATCCGGATAATGCCCAGCGCCGCACGCCGCAGCGCAAACGGGTCTTTCGAACCGGTCGGTTTCTCGTCAATTCCCCAGAACCCAGTCAGCATGTCCAGCTTGTCCGCCAACGCCACGGCAATCGAGACCGCCTCGGTTGGTACATCATCCGATGGCCCCAGCGGCGAGTAGTGCATCTCGCA
>JAGLUD010000044.1 GCA_023134935.1 Paracoccaceae bacterium
CCACATCCGACTATTCGCCCGCAGCTCGGCGTTCTGGACATCGCGCTTTATGTGGGTGGTGACAGTAAATTGGCGGGAACGGCTAATAAGGTCACGAAGCTTAGCTCGAATGAAAACCCTTACGGGGCCAGCCCTAAGGCGGTTGAGGCGTATAAAGCGGCCTCGGGCGATTTGGCGATTTACCCTTCCACGGACCATGCAGAATTACGCGCAGCCATCGGGCAGGTGCACGGCGTTGATGCAGCGCGGGTGATTTGCGGCGCCGGGTCCGACGAGATCATCGCGTTTTTGTGTCAGGTCTATGCGGGCGAGGGCGACGAGGTTTTGTATACCGAGCATGGGTTTGCCATGTACCGAATTTCCGCTTTGGCGGCGGGGGCGACTCCGGTGGAAGTCAAAGAAGATAACCGCCACACTGATGTGGATGCGTTATTGGCGGCGTGCAATGACAAAACCAAACTGGTGTTTATTGCCAATCCGAACAATCCGACAGGGACGATGATTTCCGGCAAAGAAGTCGCGCGGTTGGCAGAAGGATTGCCTGAGCAGACGATTTTGGTGCTGGACGGGGCGTATGTTGAATTCGTTGACGACGAGGATTTTGACGCTGGACTGGCTGTTATCGAGGCGCGGGATAACGTTGTTATGACGCGGACATTTTCGAAACTTTACGGGCTGGGTGGTTTGCGCATCGGTTGGGGTTATGGCCCCGCACATATCATTGATGCGTTGAACCGAGTGCGCGGGCCGTTCAATTTGTCCGGCGCGGCGCTGGCCACCGCAGAGGTCGCTGTGCTTGATGAAGCGTATACGGCACAATGCAAAAGCCTGAATACGCAGTGGCGGGGTTGGTTGACTGAAAACCTTTCAGCGCTGGGTCTGGAGATCGACGAAAGCCACGGGAATTTCATTCTGGTGCGGTTCTCCACACCCGAGTTGGCCGAAGGTTGCGATGCGGCACTGCGCGAACGCGGGTTGATTGTGCGAAAGGTTGGTGGATATGGTTTCGCTGAGGGGTTACGAATAACCATTGGCGACGAGATCGCGTGCCGTCAGGTGGCGCAAGGCGTGAAAGAGTTTCTTGAGGGGCAGGGCGAATGAGCCAGAAGTTTGAACATGTAGCATTGATCGGTTTGGGGTTGATTGCCTCGTCCATCAGTCATGCAATGCGCCGCGCGGATATGGATACGCGGATTACGGGGTATGCGCGGTCGTCTTCGACGCGTGGCAAAGCGCGAAAGCTGGGGCTTTGTGACAAGGTTTACGATTCTATCACCGATGCTGTGCGCGGGGCCGATCTGGTTATTCTGGCGGTGCCGGTGGGCGCGATGGGCGCTGTTTCCAAAGAAATCGCGCCGTTCTTGAAGGAGGGCGCAGTGATTACCGATGTTGGCTCGGTTAAGCGGGCTGTCATTGATAGTGTGGGCCCAAACCTGCCAGAACACGTGCATTTTGTACCCGGCCACCCGATCGCAGGGACGGAGCGTTCCGGACCGGACGCAGGCTTCGCCAGCTTGTTTGACAATCGCTGGTGTCTGCTGACGCCGGAGGCTGACACCGACAAGAAGGCTGTGGCAAAGCTGCGGAAGTTCTGGGAAGCGCTGGGCGCGAATGTTGACGAGATGGAACCGGACCACCACGATCTGGTGTTGATGGTGACCTCGCACGCGCCGCATCTGATTGCATATACGATGGTCGGGGTGGCTGATGATTTGAAACGGGTGACTGACACCGAGGTGATTAATTATTCCGCCGCGGGTTTCAGGGATTTCACGCGGATTGCGGCGTCTGACCCGACCATGTGGCGCGATGTATTTTTGAACAACAAGGACGCCTCGTTGGAAATCCTGGGGCGGTTCACTGAAGAACTGTTCGCGCTTCAACGTGCCATTCGTACGGGCGACGGGGACTTCCTGTTCGATTACTTCACCCGCACCCGCGCGGTTCGCCGCAGCATTATCGAAGCGGGACAGGATACAGACGAGGCGAACTTCGGTCGCGGCGCGGACACTTGACGCTGCGGCGTATAGTTCTAACTTTTCTAATTTTGGCTGCCGTGGTTTCTTGCGGGCGGCGTCAATCCGCACCACCCATTCCTGCCCATTTGGTCCAGCTTTGCGGTGATCCCGGTCTGGCCGGAGTCGTGTTACCAGCGATAAAGGTTTCGAGTAGTGCATGTGGTATCAGCCGCCCGGTTGAGGTGCATTTCGTTTCCGGCGTTGCGTTGAATGAAAAGCCGATCCTGAACTGCGACACAGCGCGGACTTTGCGTGACTGGGTGGATCGCGGGGCGCAACCAGCAGTGCGGTCTTTGCGGGCGCGAATAACCAGCATACGAGTGGTTTCGCATTACGCGTGTCGGACGCGGAACAGCCAGCGTGGGGCGAAAATCTCGGAACATGCCAAGGGCAATGCCATCGATATCGCAGGGTTTACGCTGGACAATGGTGAGCGGGTTTCTGTGTTGGAAGACTGGCGGTCTAACCGGTATGGGCCTGCTTTGCGTGGCATGTATTCGGCGGCCTGTGGTCGTTTTAGCACGACGCTTGGGCCGAATGCTGATCGGTTCCACCAAGATCACATGCATTTTGACACAGCCAATTATCGCGGTGGCACCTATTGTAGATAAGCCCCGCGCGGTTTCACGTCATGCGTGGTATAAATGAAAGTGGCTTGAGAGTTCCGTATACTGCACCGACTTCGATTGAAATCACCAATTTTATTGGCCGGGTCAGGTGCCAAGTTTGTCCGCATTTGCGAATTTTCAAGTTTCGCAGTAACTTCGGGAAAACAACACTTTTCTAGGCGATCGAGAGGGCCGTTCATGCGGGCGTATTTTTCAAAATCGATGATGTTTGGCGCGGCGTTGTCGCTGTTGGCGACATCAGCAGTCGCGGCGGATATCACGCTTCGCTCCAACGACGGCGTGTTCTCGCTAAGCGGAGAGCTGGTCGATTTCGATGGTAGCAATTACATCCTGAAATCGGTGTTCGGACAGGTGCGTATCGAGGCGGATGAGGTCGTTTGCAGCGGTGACGACTGTCCAGATATTTCGGCTTTTCTTAAGGACTTCTTGGTGACCGGAACCTACGCGGTTGGCAAAACGTTGTTACCTGCACTGTTGGATGATTTCGCGAAAGCTGCGGGGCTCCGTAGTGTGCCGGAGGGTGCGACAGCGGTTGCGTTACACAATAGCGCTGGCGAGGTGGCCGCGTTGGTAACGGTGGCCACCGGGGATCCAAGTGAGGGCTTTACCGCGCTTGCGGATGGCACGGCGTTACTTGCGATTTCGTCACGTCAGGCGAGTGTTCCGGAAGTTTCCGCGATAAAGGCAGCGGGGTTTGGCGATATTACGATTGCCGTACAGCAGACGGTTTTGGCGATGGACGGGCTGGTAATTTTGGTCTCGCAGGACAATCCAGTAAACTCGTTAACTATTCAACAGGTTGGGGGCATTTTTTCCGGCAAACTCACGAACTGGGCCGAAGTCGGCGGGCAGGGCGCTTCGATCAATGTGTACCGCCAGAACGTAGCGGCGAGCGATTTCGAGTTTTTCCGCAGCGAGGTTCTGGCGCAAACGGGGGGCGATTTTACGCAGACAGCCTCGATCGTGTCTAGCAACGGGGCTATTTCGGACAGTGTGACATTGGATGCGTTCGGCATCGGCTTTTCCAGCTTTGCCGATATGGGTTCAGCGAAGGCGATCTCGCTTCGGGGTAGTTGTGGCATTCTTTCAGCGCCAACAGATTTTTCAATCAAGACCGAAGAGTATCCGCTTTCGCGCCGTCTATTGGTTTACACGCCGGATCGCGTTTTGCCTGAAGTGGCGGGTGGCTTGGCCGCTTATCTGGATTCCGACGCGGCACAGCTGCCAGTGGAGCGGGCGGGGTACGTTAGCCTGAATGCTACGCTGAAATCCGTTAACGATCAGGGGCTGCGATTTGCGAACGCGATCCTTGCGGATAACGACGAGATCGACCTTGCAGATTTGAGGCTAATGGCGAAACAATTAGTTAACGCTGAACGTCTGTCGACCACTTTCCGGTTCGTCGATGGTTCCAGCACATTGGACGCACGGGCAGAGCGTGATGTTATACGGTTGCTGGACTGGTTGTCGGGGCAGAGTTTAGCCAATATGAAAATATTGTTGGTGGGATTTACGGATAACAATGGTAAATCAGATGTAAACATGGCATTGGCGGAGCAACGCGCTCAACAAGTTCTGGATGAACTGGCCGCTATTGCACCCGCTGGCATGTTAGAGAAAATTGATGTTAAGATTGTCGGGCTTGGCGAGACCTCGCCCATGGCATGTAGTGCGGCGCCCAGAGGGCGTTTTGTTAACAGAAGAGTCGAGGTGTGGATTAGTGATGAAAATTGATGAATAATTTCATCGAATTTTGGCCACATTAATTGTATATGTTTGATGTGTCGGTAGAGGTGGGCTCTGGCGCATATCTAATTTACGAACGGTTACATAGTGTAATATCGAGGTTAATAAGTGATAAGTACCGCATTGAGAGAATCGCCCGCCAGACATCAAGGAGGCAGAATGCCTATTTGGAAGAGACTACTGAGCGTCCTTATTCCCGTCACAATATTTTTGGCAGGACCGGTGCAGGCGCAGGATGTCTGGATTACGCCTGACCTACCGTTCTTCGAATTTGAATCGGGTGGCGAGTTTTATCTGATTGAGCGCGATCAGGATAACGAAGCGGTTATCGTTGATACGTTCGCTAAAACCTCGCGGGCTTGTCCGCCGTTTTGCATCCAGCCAATGGTTGTAGCTGACGGTGTTCAAACCGTAGGCGAAGTGGAGCTTCTGGATTTCATTCAGGATCATGTAGAACCGGGCGATGGGTTTTTGATCGACGCGCGGGTTGAAAAATTCTTCCTTGCGGGCACCATTCCGGGTGCTGTGAACTTGCCGTTCAATATGTTTGTTTCTTCTTCCTCGAACCCGTTCCTTGACCAATTGCTAATCCTACTTGGTGGAAAACTCGATGAATCCGGAGATTGGAATTTTGACGAAGCAGCAGAGCTGTTGTTGTTCTGTAATGGACCGTGGTGTGGCCAGTCCCCGCGTGCGATTAACAATTTGCTGGAGATGGGTTATCCAGCCGAGCGTTTGTACTATTATCGTGGCGGCATGCAGGCGTGGGCCTCCATGGGGTTGAGTGTGGTGGTGCCGGGATAAGCGAATTGCACAGAGGGAAAATATCAGGTTCTTAAGTGGGTGGCTCTAGGAGTGTGATGCAAAAACGTTTTACAGTGAGCGTCGTATTAAACGTCTTTTTACTTGCCGGCGCGATTTCGGCTAGCACCGTTCCTTTGGACTATTGTTCCGCCGGTTTTGTTGATCACGGAACTCGTTTTGTACAGGCAACCGAGTTGCCATCGATTGCCCCATCATCTTTACGCAGGCTGACGTTTTATTCCGATAAAGCGATGTTGGCCTTGTTCGATCTGGTCAACGAGGATTTGGTCGCCGGAGAGGGCGGCACGATTTCCGCGAAAACTACTGACACTTTCAGGAGTGCGATTGAACGCTTGATCGGGGCTGGTGACAAAGCCGACCTGAGTGTTGATCAGACCGCAATTTTCTTTGGCCAAGAGGTGGCCGTGCGTTTTTCAGGGCCAATTCCGCAGTTATTGCAGGGCAGCAACGGCGAAATAGATGCACGCGATCTATTTCGAGGAATAGCTGGAGGCAAGTCTTCGGCCGAAGCGCGGCAAGCAGCTGACTCAGCATATTTGTTGGCGTTGCAAGGTGAAATCCAAAGCCTGCAAGGGACATCTGACGAACCCGAAAATGTCGCGGAAGTAGTCGAAGCTGTCGACGAAAATATCGATCCGGAATTCGCAGCACGTGTTGTGCTGGTTGATGGTAAACGCACGATTACAGTCGAGCCGGGCGATTCACTGGCTGCTTATGCGACAGCGTTCTACGGGGATACGTTGCTGTATCGTTCGATATATTCAGCCAATCGCGACATTCTGAACGACCCTAACCTTTTGGAGCTCGGGCAAGTGGTGACGATACCTTACCTTCAATAAACGCGCGGTGCAGGACCGATGGGGATCGCCCCGATGTAGGTTAGTCCACCGTTGAAGCGCAGCTTGATCTCGATGTCATCGGGGTTGCCGGCCAATGCTGCCACCACTGATATGCCGCGATCAAGCGATGTGGCGAAATCGGGGGTAAGCAGTTGCGCCGCGATTATTACATCCAGTAGCTCACGCCATTTTTGGGCCTGCAAGGTGAAGTCGCCTTCCATGTATCCATCGTCGTTGATGTTGATGGAGCCTTTGCCGTTCAGATTCAGCTCCCCCCAAAGAAACCGGAGGTCACGGATTTGGATCGCAGTCAGGCGCGGGTTGGTTTGCTCGATCGCGAAACGGTCCCACGGGTTATCGTAGGTTAGGGATGCATCAAGGATAACTTCGGGGATGGTTTCGGGCAGAACACCGCCCTCATCAACCGTGTCACGCCATGTTGCTGGCGGTGAGAATTCCAACGCCTTTATGTAAAGGTCATAGGAATTTTGCGGCAGGTCTGGCGCGTTGTGGGCAAAGAACGCGACGCTGGCCTCTTTCGCCGAAGCGCGCCAATCGGTTTCGCCTGCGAGTATTAGATCGGTGGTTTCCAGCTGCATACGGTCAAGTGAAAGCGCGGTGTCGGGTTTGAAGATCAAGGACCCACGAAACAGCGAGCTGGTGATCGTGATGGTGTCGTTGCGCGTGGAATAGCTGTGCCTGCCGGGCCAGACTGCGATGATGTGGTTAGGCTTGTAGGATAGCGCCAGAAGCTGGAAGTTAGGGGCTTCCCATGTCCAGCCGGCTTGCGGGTTGCTTAGGGAGAGGTCGGTGAAAATGCTGTCGAAACGGTTTGGAAAGCCGGTGACTTTAAATTCTTCGACCTCGGCCACCCAGCCAGCTTCGCGGCGTTGTTCCATCCATGTTTCTATACCGGTTTTCTGGGCGGTTGTGCCGATCAGCCACCACGCGCTCCATCCCAAGGATAGTACCAGTACCAAAGTAATTAGGCCGCGCATGGAATCCCCTCTCCAATTCCGCAATAATGCAGGGTATACACTGGCCATAAATCGGAGGCAGATACAATGCAGCAAAATGACCTGTGGGTTTTTGGATATGGTTCGTTGCTTTGGCGGCCAGGTTTTGAATTTGTGGAACGGCGTGTTGCAACGTTGCGCGGGTTCAACAGGTCTTTCTGTATGAGCTCGGTTCATTACCGTGGCACGCATGCGGACCCCGGTCTGGTGCTGGCGTTGGACCCTGACCTGAAGGGGGAATGTCACGGTGTGGGCTTTCGTGTCGCGCCGGAATTGGCCGCAGACACCATGGCGTATTTGCGCGAGCGTGAGCTGATATCGTCGGCTTATGTGGAACAAACGCATTCTATTACTTTCCACGGTGGCGGCATGACCGAGGCGGTTTGTTACGTGATGGACCAGTCCCACGAACAATATGTCGGTGGGCTAAGCATCGAGGAACAGGCTGGGATAATCGCGAAGGCCACAGGGTCGGCAGGGCCGAATGACGAGTATTTGTTCAACACGGTCGCGCATCTGGTGGAGCTTGGAATATCAGACCCCGATCTGGAACGCCTAGTGACGTTGGTTCACGGGGTCGATTAGGTGGTTGCCGTTTAGTTCAGACGGTTGATCAGGTAATCGCTTGCAATCGAGTCCCATTCGCCAGAGGCCAACATATCCCAAATGCCCGTGTTCAGGTAATCCAAGGCGATAAGACCCTCGGGATCGTCGTTTGCAGTGATGGCGTGAACTGTATGAACTGTCGAGAGGTCCGTCAGCTCGATTATGCGCTCATTGCGACCTGAATCGGCGAAATAAACATCGGCGGTTAGGCCGTTGACGCTGACGATATCGACGATATTGTTTTGCAGGTCGTCAAAGCATGTAGCGAGATCAGTTGCTGTTTCCAGCGAGATGATAGGCTCAATCATTCCATCTTCGAGCAAGTCATATGTGTGCAGGGCGGCTGGACGACAGACCCGTGCACCAACAAGATCGATTTCTTCGGCCGCGTCTTTGAATGGGCTGTTCGAAACGGTGAACATCGCCATTTGTGCTTCGTATATTGGGGCAGAGAAGGTGAAGTTTTCACATAGATCACGGATATCCGCGTCGAATTCACCCAGTTGGCAATCCGGCAATAACCACGGGAACGACAGGTGGAAGTTTTCTGGCAAAACGGACGTTGCAAGCCCTCTTTCTGGACGTGTCACAAATACGGGTCGGTCAACGTTGGCAGCGTTGCTTCGCAGCAATGCCGTTTCGATCAACGTGGTGATCAGGCCGCCTTGCAACAGGCTTTTGTCCGAGTAGGGTAGGTTGTCCGAGAAACCCACAAGGATTAATTCTGCGACCTCGGGTCCCACAGGCGGTGTCGCTGCGGGTATCGGTGTGGGCTCGGTTATTATAACGATTGTAGTTGGCTGAACCTCGACCACGGCGTCGGACGTCGGGGTGGTCGGCATAACTTCGAATATGATGGGTTCTTCGGTTAGTGTGATCTCAACCGGCGCGATTGGTTGCGCGTCAGGTTCGACAGGTGTGCTAGCGGCAACGAATGTGTCACGGCACGGCAGATCTAGGGTCACACCGGTTGGAATAACGTGAGGTGTACGGCCCAGACGGCCGCTGTTCGCCTCGAATATATACCGGTAATCTTTCGGGCTTCCGTATGTCACGTTGGCAATTTCGCGCAGCGTGTCGCCTTTGATGGTGGTGTATGTTCCGCAGATGTTTTGGGCCAAAACGGGAGTTGCCGAGATCGCAGTGACAGCCAATCCCAAAGCTGCAAAAACCTGTTTATTCAATTGTTCGACCCTTTAGTCATATCCACCCCTGCGAAAACAAATCACTCGCAGGGGGATTATGACAGGTTCTTAAATGTTTTCAACCTGTACCGACATTCCTTGGGCCGCAATTATCTTAACGACTTGGCCAACTTCGGCGGTCTGACCGTCGGGCCATTTGGCAGCCCAGCGAAGGCCGTTCAGTTCGATGTGGCCATCGCCCAAATCGAAATCCACAACTTTGGCTTTGTGGCCGACCATCTGTTGTGTGCGACTGTTCAAATCTGTTTCAGGTTCACCGTCACCAAATTTGCGCAAGTAGCTGCGGCCAGCGAACATCGAAGCGATGGACAGGGCTGCATAAAGCGCGATTTGCAGCTCGCCTTGCATGCCCGGAGCGACCCACAGAATGATGGCCATTACGATGGCTGCGATTCCGGGCCAGATAAGCACGAAGGAGGCGATGACCATCTCTAGCGCGCCAAGTCCGACGCCTAGGGCGATCCACCACCAAGGGGAAAGTGTTTCGATCCAGCTAAAAAGTCCGGCTTCCATCAGATTAATCCTTTGTTACGGCTTTGGCGATGTCGGCAATACCGGCGACGGAACCGATCAGGCCAGTGGCCTCTAGCGGAAGCATCACGGTCTTGCTGTTGGGCGAAGCGGCGATGTCACGCAATGCCTCGGTGTATTTTGTGGCCACGAAGTAGTTGATGGCCTGAATGTCACCTTTGGCAATCGCCTCGGACACCATGCGTGTCGCGTTGGCTTCGGCTTCGGCGGAACGTTCGCGGGCCTCCGCATCAAGGAACGCAGCTTCGCGCGCACCCTCGGCTTCGCGAATTTGCGCTTCGCGTTGGCCTTCTGCTTCCAGAATGGCAGCCTGTTTCTGACCTTCGGCCTGAAGAATGTCGGCACGTTTGGTACGTTCCGCTTTCATCTGACGGGCCATCGCCTCGTTAATGTCTTCTGGTGGCGAGAGGTCTTTGATTTCGACACGAGTAACTTTCACGCCCCATGAATGCGAGGCTTCGTCGATTATGCTCAACAGACGTGTGTTGATGTGGTCACGGTTGGACAGGCTTTCATCCAAATCCATCGCACCGATAACCGCACGAATGTTGGTCATGGAAAGGTTGGTCAGGGCGCGTTCAAGATCGCGAACCTCGTAGGCAGCTTGGGCCGCATCAACTACCTGATAAAATGCCACCGCGTCGGCCATAACCATGGCGTTGTCTTTGGTGATAACTTCTTGGGAATGGATGTCCAGAACGGTTTCCATCATGTTAATTTTAGCGCCGACTTTATCCATGATCGGGATCAGGAAGTTCAGGCCCGGTTGCAGTGTGCGGGTGTAGCGGCCGAAACGTTCCACGGTCCAAGTTTCGCCCTGTGGAACTGTCTTTACCATTAGGTAAAGCATGATGATCGCGAAGACCAAAATCGCCAGTGCTGGTGCGCCGATTGCCTCTAACATGTAATATCCTTCCCTCGTGCCTGATTTCAGGCGTTGTGCATTAAGTAATAATATTGGCGGGCGTCTGGAGTAATGCCGCGCCGTTGATGAATTATCTAATACATATGGGGGTTTGTGGCCAAATTGCAAATAATTTGTGGTTTGAGAAGGCTGTTGGAATTCTCGTTAATCGACTCTACAGTGGCGCAAATCATAGGTGAAACGGCAAGGAAAGCTGCATAATGTTCCTGGATACACGAAACGAACCCGAGTTCACACAACCATTCCGTCAAATTGTAACAATGTTGGTGGTTATGGTGATCGTTGCCGCCATCGGATATTTGCTGTTTCCGACGGTTTCGCCGATCTTTCTGGTGTCGCCATATCTAAACGGATTTATCCTTAGCGTGTTTGTTTTCGGTGTCTTTGCCAGCTTCTGGCAGATGCGGGCTTTGTTCTCGGCTGTGGGGTGGATCGAAGGGTTCGCGCTGGACCGTCCGGGGCATGAATTCGTGAAGGCTCCGCGTCTGTTGGCGTCCTTGGCGGCGTTGCTTAGTGACAGTCGTTCGCGCAAGTCGATCAACGCGTCTTCGGCATCGTCGATTCTTGATTCCGTAAGTACACGACTGGACGAGTCACGGGACATTTTGCGTTATATCGTGAACCTGCTGATTTTCCTTGGCCTGCTGGGTACGTTTTACGGATTGGCGACGACTATTCCGGCTGTTGTGGACACGATCCGCACGCTTGCGCCGACTGAAGGTGGCAGCTCGATTGACTCGTTCGATAATCTGATGACCGGCCTTGAAGAACAGCTCGGCGGTATGGGTACGGCGTTTGCGTCTTCCTTGCTGGGTTTGGCTGGTTCTTTGATTGTTGGTTTGCTGGAAATTTTCGCAGGCCACGGGCAAAACCGGTTCTATATGGAGCTTGAGGAATGGTTGTCTTCGATCACCAAGGTTGGCCATGGCGGAGACGATGCAGCGGGCATTGATGGCTCGGTTATTTCGGAACTGATGGGGCAAACGACGCACCAGATTGAAAGCCTTAAAGAGCTGGTTATGCGGGGCGAAGAACAACGTATGCGGACTGATGGACGCTTGGCGTCCTTGGCCGAGGCGATCAGTGTTCTGGCCAAACAGATCAGCAATCAGTCCCGTGGTGGCAAAGGTGGTGCAGGAAGCCCCGAAGTGATGGAACGTATCGCTGGCGGGCAGGATCGCATTGTCGAGGCGTTGGGCAACATGGGTGAAGGTATGGACGCCGAAGCACGGATGCGTCTGCGCAACATCGATGTGCAGTTGCTGCGTGTACTAGAGGAAATGTCGTCTGGGCGCCAAGATTCCATTGCCGAAATTCGACAGGATTTCGCGACGCTTATTTATACCCTTCAGCAAGCAATTAATCAGGACGAGGGCTAAGCGATGGCCCGCGCACGGCGATCAGGAAAGCGCGCCGAGGCCAATATCTGGCCCGGTTTCGTGGATGCAATGACCGCTTTGTTGCTGGTTATCATGTTCGTGCTGTCGATCTTTATGATCATCCAAAACGTGATGCGCGAGACGATCACGGGGCAGGATGTGGAGTTGCACGACCTGTCAGCACAAGTGGCGGGTTTGGCGCAGGCCTTGGGGCTTGAACAAAGACGTGGCACGGACCTTTCGAACCAGTTGGGCCAGTTGGATAGCAAGCTGTCTGACAGCGAAGCGGCGTTGCAATTGCAAACGGCGCTGGTCGCCTCGCTTAGTAATGATCGCGATGCGGCGAACGTTCGGATCGCTAGTTTTGAAGAACAGGTGGCGGGGCTGATTACGCGCAACACGAATTTGAATGACCGGAATTCCAATCTGCAGTCGTCGTTGGCGGATGTTGAACAAACGGCAGAGGATCAAGCCAGCCAGATCGAAGCGGCAAGGGCGAGCATTGCGGAGCTGGATGCGGCACGGGATCTTGAGTTGACGCAGAAGGAAGCGGCGCAGTTGGCATTAGCGCGAGCGCGGGCGGAGATTGACGTTGAAGCTGAACAGGCGCGTCTGGCGGCGGCGAAGGCCGATGCGTTGGAAGCACTGGTTGCTGATCTAGAAACTAAGGTAGACGAGACCGAAACCGAGTTGGCAACCTTAAGCGACGCAGAGGCCGCGCGTTTGGTCGAAGCGGCTGCGGCAGAGGCATTGCGCGCACGGCTGTTAAACGCGGACACGGAGCTGACAGCGATGACGCTGGCCTTGGAAGAGCAGCGCCAAAAGGCCGAGGATACACTGACGTTATTGGCAGCGGCAGAAGTTGCGCAGCGAAAGCTGGATAATTCCGAGGCGGAGAATGTCGCGGAGATTGATCGTCAGACCGCGTTGTTGGAGCAAGCGAACGACCTGTTGGCCGGTGAGCGGGCATTGTCAGCCGAAAGCCAACGGCAGGTTGCGTTGTTAAACCAGCAGACGGCGGCGCTGCGAACGCAGTTGAATTCGCTGCAAGGGTTACTGGATGCGTCCAAGGCGGCAGACGTCGAGGCGAAAGTGCAGTTGCAGACGCTGGGTTCAGATTTGAATACAGCACTGGCGCGAGTGGCTGCGGAGCAAAAAGCGCGGGCTGAATCAGAACAGGCGCGGGCAGATCTAGAAGCGCGGGAACGCGAGCGGCTTGAAGATGAAGCGGTTGATCTGCGTAGCTTCCGTTCCGAATTCTTCGGCCGTGTGCGCGAAGTCTTGAGTGGGCGCGATGGCGTGCAGGTGGTCGGGGACCGTTTTGTGTTCTCTTCCGAGGTTCTGTTTGCACCGGGTTCGGCTGAACTTGGGGCAGGCGGCAAAGCACAGATTGCGGTCGTTGCCTCGGTTATTCGTGACATTGGCGATGAAATTCCGGATGAGATCAATTGGGTGCTGCGCGTTGACGGGCATACGGATAAAATCGGTCTCGGGGCTGGTTCACAGTTCGCAGATAACTGGGAACTGTCGCAAGCGCGGGCGTTGTCGGTTGTGAAATACCTGATCGAACGTGAAGGTATTCCAGCGAACCGTCTTGCGGCGACTGGCTTTGGTGAATTCCAACCCGTTGATCTGGGTAACAGCCCAGAAGCGCTGGCGGCCAATCGTCGGATCGAGCTTAAGCTAACCGAAAAGTAAAACTTCAAGGGATCGTGATATCGCGGTTTCTTGACTCTATCTAAAAATGTAAGTAAGTACTTACTTTTGATGGAGAGTTGCATGCTAGAAGTATTGCGCAATTTGCGGGCACACCCGATGTTTCGAGCTGCAATGATAGTTCCGACGTCGATAATGTTGATATTTTCAGTTTTCAATCTGACGGCTCCGCCTGACCCGGCAAGGCAGGCGGCCTCATTCCAGTTGGGGATCGTTAATCAGGATAAAGGCAGTATCTTTCCGCCGATCAAAGTATCTGAAAAAGTGCTTGAGGGTTTGCTTGGTAATCTGCCGTTTACGGTCACACACATTGTTACAACAAACGCGGCAAGAGATGCTTTGGAACAGGGCGACGTCGCCGCCGTGCTGATATTCCCCGAGACATTCACCAAGACAGCGATGAGCAGCGAGCAGGTGGAGTTCGAGATTTGGAACTCCCAACATCTAACAATTGCGGAAACCGCGTTGGGTGCGCAATTGCCGACGATGTTGCAGTTGGGTATGTCCGCAGCTGTTGCGTCAATGCGTGAAGCGCTTGCGGCGGGCCGATTACCGACTGCCGAAATGCCGGTTACCGCGAAGATTGAAACGTTCAACAAGGCGCAAAGTGGTGCGTCGCTTGTGGCACCGTTTGTAATGACGTCAGCGACTTGGTTGGCAGCGATGGTGGGGGCGATAATGCTGTTCCTCGCTACTAAAGGAGTGCCGTACGGCGCATCCAAAGCGCTGGTTCGCACGATTGTTCCAGTGATCTCGCTAGGCCTCGCGTCATTGGCGTTGGCGGGCGTTGTTTCGCTTACGATTGGTGATGGATCGCTGTTCCTGCCTGTCTGGATGACGGTTTGGGGCGCGGCGGTTTGTATTGGCTGGCTGATCAACGGGTTGTTTGCGATTTTCGGAATGTGGTCGTTGATCGCCGTTCTTCCCGCGGCATTCTACCAACCGGCAATTGGTGGCGTGCAGGCCCCGATAACGGCTGCACCGGAGTGGTTAAGTTCGATCGCGGAAGTTCTGCCGTTCGATCAACTCGGCGCTACATACCGGAGTATTATCCTTGGTGGTGGCTCCGGTATTCCAGTCACGCAGTTCGTCTGGGTCGGTTTGAACGGTCTGGTTTTGATTTGGCTAGGCTCGATCTTCATTGATAATATGCGGGCTAAATGAGCTTTGGACAATAATATCGACAGTGCAATTGGTGCTATCCTTGACGCGATCCTCGCGGAAGAGGGTCGCATGGCACCGAAAAAGAGGCTCGTTGTTGAAGCTGCGATTTTGTGTTTCGCCGAACACGGGTACGAGGCTACTTCAACGCGGATGATTGCGGATAGGGCTGGGGTAGCCGAGGCGACGATATTCCGGCATTTCAATACGAAAAAAGCGTTGTTGATGCGGATCGTCGAGCCTGTTGTGAAGCGGCTTTTGATACCTGCGGTCGAGGAAGAAGCCGGAGTGTTTCGCCAGCAGGCAAAGGGCGACTATCGTGCGTTTATTCGGGCGATATTTCTTAGCCGTCTGGCATTTGCGGACCGTTACGCGCCGCTTATACGGATCATCTTGCAGGAGTATCTGGTTAATGAAGACCTGCGACAGATGTTGAATGCATACGCGGGCGGGGTATTAGCAAAGGTATCACAGGAAGCTTTCGGTGATTTCTTTGCATCGGGCGAGATAAAAGATGTTCCGACGGATAGATTGCTTCGCTGGAAGCTGTCGCTGTTCGCTGGGTACTACATTAACCGCACGATTCTGGCACCCGGTGATTGGGATGACGAGGCCGAAGTCGATGCAATGCTCGATTTGATAATGTACGGGATTG
>JAGLUD010000440.1 GCA_023134935.1 Paracoccaceae bacterium
CCATCGCGCGTCAACCGGAGTATATGAATGTTCGACCCCAATGCCGACAAATCCCCCTTTAACGAACTGCCACCCGTGATCGTAGCCCTTGCCGTAATTGTCGGCGGGATCGAGATTATGATGCAGCTTTCCAGTCGTGGGTTCATCGGCGGCGAGGCGGGCATAAGCTGGCGTGTTGATGCCATCCGCGCCTACGGCTTCTATGATCCGATATTTGAATACATGCGCGAAACGCGAACTTTCAACTGGGAGACTATGGGTCGGATGATCACCTATCCGTTCATCCATTTCGCCTTCACCCACGCCGCCTTCGCTGTGGTTATGATCCTCGCCATTGGCAAAGCAGTGGCCGAGGTATTTCACACCGTTTCCGTCATTATCCTTTTAGTGGCATGTTCAGTTGTCGGAGCAACCGCGTATGGCTTCGTCGACAATTCGCAATACCCGTTAATCGGGACATACCCTGCGGTCTACGGATTGCTTGGCGCGTTCACGTGGTTGCTTTGGCTGAAAGCTGGCGCAACTGGCGAAAGCCGCCTTAAGGCCTTTCGCCTGATCGGGTTCTTGCTGGCACTACAATTGTTCTATCGCCTGTCTTTTGGCGGCGGCAACGACTGGGCCGCTGACCTCGCAGGTTTCGCTACAGGATTCTTGTTGTCATTCGTTTTGGCACCAGATGGCCGTGCCCGCATCGCAAGTTGGGTCGAGGTGTTAAGGCGGCGTTAACCCCGTCGCAGACCTTGTTTAATCTCGCTAAGACTCATCGCGCCAAGACCAACGATTAACGCCCCGTAAACAACTGCCCCTGCAGAAATCAGCAAAGCCAGCGCGCCGTAACGGATCGTCGGGGTCACAAACCAATCTTGCATCACAATCGACAAGCCCCAGATGGCGGCGCCCATTAGCAAGCTGGCGATGATTATTTTGGGCAAAACACGTTGCAAACGGTCATCCATTCGGCCGGCGATTCCCATGCTGCGCGTGCCACGCCACAACAAAATCAGCATCACCCAACCCGCAACCGATGTACCAATCGCGGCGGCCAGATACCCGAACCAATACGCAAGCCCGATGGCCAAAACAAGATTCACCACCATTGACACCAGCGCAAACCGGAATGGCGTCTTTGTGTCCTCACGCGCGAAATAGATCGGCGACAAAACCTTGTGCAACACGAACGAGGGCAACCCGAACCCGTAAATCGAAACCGCCAGCCCCGTCGCATAAGCATCCTGCAGATCAAAAGCCCCACGCTGGAAAAGAACCGAGACTATCGGGAAAGGCACAACCACCAAGGCCACCGCCGCAGGCAATGTCAGCAACAACGTGAACTCCGCCGCGCGGTTAACGCTGTTCTGACTTCCTGCCTCATCCCCGGCGCGCAAACGACGTGAAAGATCCGGCAAAAGCACCACGCCAATGGCAATCCCAACGACGCCAAGCGGCAATTGATACAGCCGGTCCGCATAGTTCAGCCACGCAATCGCCCCGTCGAAATAAGACGCGACCTGCCGCCCAACCAGAAGGTTCACCTGCACAACACCGCCCGCCAAAGCCGCCGGAAATGCAATAATCGCTAACCGTTTCAACTCGGGCGTCATCCGTGGCAGTCGAAGCCGCAGGTGAAAGCCAGCCTTGCTCGCAGCCCACCACATCATCATCATTTGCCCAACGCCTGCCACGGGAACACCCCAAATCAGCGCCCAACCGATGTCTTTACCCATGGAATGCGCTGCCCACATCGACCCGATCAGGATAACGTTCAACAACACAGGGGCCGCAGCCGCAGCCGCGAAACGGCCAATCGAGTTCAGCACTCCGCTTAACAAGGCCGCAATAGAGATGAACAAAATGTAAGGAAACGCCACCCGCCCGAAATCGACGGTCAGGTCGAACCGCGCATCCTCGACAAAGCCACTGGCCATCGCCAACACGAACCACGGCATCGCAACTTGAGCCAGCAAGGTGAAAATTATCAGGATCATCGCCAGACCAGACATGGCGTCTTCGGCAAAGCGTTTCGCGTCCTCGCCACCCTCGACTTTCTTCGAGAATAACGGAATGAAGGCGGTGTTAAACGCCCCCTCGCCAAAGAAACGGCGGAACATGTTGGGAAGGGAAAAGGCGATCAAGAACGCCTCGGCCACAGGACCGGAGCCAAGGAACGCCGCGATCATGATGTCGCGGATGAAGCCCAGAACTCGGCTGATCAATGTCCACCCGCCGACGGTAAAGAACCCCGACATAAGGCGGATTTGACGACTCATTCAGTTGCCCCTTTTTGGCCCTGCTCAATCGCGGCAATCAAGCGCTTTTCAATTGTGCGCTGCTTGTCGGCGGAATGAATCTTAAGTCCGAACAAATCCTTAACATAAAACGCATCAACCGCCTGCTCCCCGTAAGTCGCGATTATCGCCGAGGAAATCGAGGCGCCACAGTCCGTCAACGTTCGTGCCAAATCAAACAGCAGGCCAGTGCGGTCACGGGTATCCACCTCGATAATCGTGAAAATCTCGGAGCCATCGTTGTCGAAGATCACGGATGTTGGCACGATAAAGTCCCGCTCTCGTTTCTTGATCTTGTCTTTCGACTTCAGCGCATCACCGGCAATCACCTCGCCCTGCAAAATTCGCAAGATCATCTTACGAAGGCGTGCTAGGCGGGTTTGATCGTAAGGCTTACCTTCGCCATCCTGAATCCAGAACACCGCCGTCGCTACCCCGTCTGAACTGGTATAAGTCCGCGCATCGACGACATTCGCCCCCGCCAACGCCAGCGCACCTGCGAAACGTGCAAAAATGCCAGGGTGGTCCGGCATCACAAAACATGCTCGTGTGGCATCACGGGATTCATCCGGTACGATATCACTAACAGGCTCGCCCGCCTTAACGGTACGCGCCAAATTAGCGAAAATCTTCTGGGTCTCGGTATCGAGGCCCAGCCAATAGGGTCGGTAATGCCGTTCACATTCCGCC
>JAGLUD010000441.1 GCA_023134935.1 Paracoccaceae bacterium
GTGGCACGGATAGCGAAGATTTCGCAGTTCACAACTTTGACAACCGCTCGGAAGGCCAGATCGTCAAGCACACAGAGCTGTATAAGGGCCACTTCCCTTATGTAGCGCGCGAAATTCGCGACGAAGTGCATATTGAGGGCGACAACGTTCTTGGTAACTTCGAAGAGCGCATCATCGCATACTCCGAAGAGCAAGCCCAAAAAGAGGGCGAGCGCTGCATGTCTTGCGGCATGTGTTTCGAGTGTGACAACTGTGTGATTTACTGCCCACAAGATGCGGTTTCCCGCGTTAAGAAATCTGATCGTACTGTTGGTCGTTATGTTGAAACCGATTACAGCAAATGTATCGGCTGCCACATCTGTGCCGACGTTTGCCCAACGGGCTACATCAAAATGGGTCTTGGAGCGTAATAATGAAACGGCTGATCATAGCTACATTGGTTCTGTTCGGCCTTTCGGTCGGCATGTCGCAAGCGGGCTCGGTTTATCCCGAAATCCCGAAGGCGACTGGCGAAGCGCACCCAGAAGGTAACGATTATTGGCGGATCAACCACATGGATCTGTTGCGTCATGATCGTGATTTGACGGTGCAGGACGGTGTTCGTGATACTGACGCCTCGCTATCCGATTGCGTAACGTGTCATGCGGTGAATAGCCCTGACGCCAAACCTGTTACGGTGAAAAGCGAAGAGCATTTTTGCCGTGTATGCCATGACTATGCTGCCGTAAAAGTTGATTGTTTCCAGTGCCATAACTCGATCCCACCGGAATTGGGCGAGGCATCCTTGATGTTCAAGGACGAGACTGAAACACTCGACGTGTTGTTGGCTTATATTGAAGGGCTTTCACAATGAACATTCCCGGATTGAAACCAACCGGCGCCTGCGGCGGTGGTTGCGCAAGCAAAGAGAAGGGCGCCGATATGCATCGTCGCGACTTCCTTAAAAGCGGCGCAGCGATGGCGACAGTTACACTCGCCCCTGGTGTTACGCTTATGGCTATGGGCAGCGGCGTTGCAGCGGCGGCAAACCCTGACGTGCGTTGGGGTCTGCTGATCGACGCGGGCAAATGCCCATCCGATTGCTCGGCATGTGTTACGGCCTGTTCGAATGAGCATGGTTGGGAAAACAACGGTCTGGAAACTGACCCGCAATGGATCCGCAAGGTTACATTGAAAGATCGCACCACTGGCCGCGAGAACTCGCTTCCGGTTATGTGTCAGCACTGCGAAAGCCCGCCTTGCGTTGACGTTTGCCCAACAGGCGCGTCGTTCAAACGCGAAGACGGCATCGTTTTGGTTGATCGTCACATCTGTATCGGTTGCCGGTATTGCATGATGGCTTGTCCGTTCAAGGCGCGTTCATTCGTGCATGAACCTGTGACGGGCCAGAAGGCTTCGACGCCGCGCGGTAACGGAACGGTTGAAGGCTGCAACATGTGTGTCCACAAGCTGGACCGCGGCGACGGCACCACCGCTTGCGTTGAGGCATGTAACGCCACTGGCAACAATGCCATGATTTTCGGTGATCTGAACGATCCTGAAAGTGATATTTCCAAAGCCCTGGTTAGCTATCCAAGTATCGAGCTTCGCTCCGATCTTCGGCTGAACCTCGGCGTTCGCTACCAGAACATATAGGAGCGCAGCCATGGAACGGATCATCTATCGCGAACTCAAGTCTACCCGGCAATTCTGGGGCTCGATCATTATGCTGAGCATGTTTGTCCTCGCGGCGGCGGTTTCGGTTTTGTATATCGAGCATCACGGGCACATCGTAACCGGCATGAACAACCAGATCGTCTGGGGCTTGCCGCATGTGTTTGCGATCTTCCTGATCGTGGCGGCATCGGGGGCTCTGAATGTATCCTCCATCGGCTCGGTGTTCGGAAAAACCGCCTATAAACCTGTTGCGCGGCTTTCCAGCCTTCTGGCCATGGCGTTATTGATGGGTGGTTTGGCGGTGCTGGTTCTGGACCTTGGTCGCCCTGACCGGCTGGTTATGGCCATGTATACCTACAACTTCACGTCGATCTTTGCCTGGAACATCCTGCTTTACACTGGGTTCCTCGCCATTGTTGCGGTTTATCTTTATGCCCAGATGGCGCGCGGGGTTCATCCCTTTGTACTTAAGACTGCAGGAACAGGCGCGTTTTTGTGGCGGTTGGCGCTGACCACCGGCACCGGCTCGATCTTTGGCTGGCTGGTGGCACGCCCTGGGTATGACGCGGCGATTATGGCGCCGTTGTTTATTGCCATGTCCTTTGCCTTCGGCCTTGCGGTTTTCCTGATTGTGATGGTCTGGACTTGCCGCACAACCACGCGGGATTTCAGCCCCGATTTGCGTACCCGTCAGGCGCGGTTGCTTGGGTTGTTTGTGGCTGTGGTTTTGTACTTCA
>JAGLUD010000442.1 GCA_023134935.1 Paracoccaceae bacterium
GGGTCCAACCCGCGATTCCAGATTAATGCGCAAAACTGCGTCCACTGCAAAACCTGCGATATCAAAGACCCAAGCCAAAATATCACATGGGTTACGCCGCAAGGGGGCGAGGGGCCGAATTATCCAAATATGTAGAGGTTTATCGAGGGGCAGCCCTCGAATTGTTCACATTTGGTAATGTTCTTAAGTGTTGTGATTGTATCCTGCGGGCGTGGCGCATACGTTCGCTGGAACGCGAAGACATTTCAGGAGCATCCAGTTTATGGGTACACGCTTTTTCAAGGCCCTAATTATCAGCGCCAGTTTAATGGGCACGGCAGTTACGCCTGTGTTTTCACAGGGTTTGGCTGGCCCGTATCTGGCGGCCAATCGGGCTTTCGAGCATGGAAGTTTTCATGCTGCTGCACGGTATTACGTTAGGGCGATGGCGGCGGATCCTGCCAATGTGCGCCTTAAGCAAAGCGCGATGGTATCTTTTGTTGCGGCCGGAGACTTCCGGTCTGCCGCCGGGATTGCACATGTGATGCGCGCGAATAGTGAATCGGATGTTTTCGTTGATTTGGTAGCACTTACAGATTTCGCCCAAAAAGGTGACTACGAGTCTGCGTTATCGGCGATTGCGCTGAACGAAGACAACCTTTCGCCACTCTTGTGGGGGTTACTGGATGCGTGGGCAAAGGTTGGCGCCGGCGAAATTGAGGTTGGCTTAAAGGCCTTCGATACGATGTCAGACAACGAAACGCTGGCGATTTATGCACAGTACCACAAAGGACTGGCGCAGGCGTATTTGGGAGACTTTGAAGCGGCCGCAGAAATTCTGGGCGGGAATGGCGGCGGTGCGCTGCATTTGAACCGTGACAGTATTGTTATCCATGTGGAGGTTCTTTCAGAACTCGGTCGCAAAGACGAGGCTTTGCAGGTATTGGATGATGCCATTGAACGCGGATTTCGCGATGATCACCTTCTGGCATTGCGCGAGGATGTCGCGCTGGGCAAGTTGCCGACGTTCACTCGAGTTGAGGCGCCGACCTATGGGTTGGCCGAAGCATTCGTTACTTTGGCCGACGCGTTAAGCCGTGGAGAGCCTGACCGTACCGCACTATTTTATGCGCGGCTGGCACAACATTTACGACCCGATTTGGTTGATGCATCCTTACTTGTTGCCGAATTGCTGGAGCTGGAAGACCAGTTCAACCTTGCGAAGGAAGCTTACGGGCTAATCCCCGAGGGATCCCCTTCGTTCAAGGATGCAGAAATAGGCCGCGCCGAAGCTTCGCGCGTGGCTGGCGACACAGATGGCGCAACCAAAATTCTCGTCGATCTGGCGGACAATTTCCCCGATGATGTTCTTGTGCTGAACGCGCTTGGAGATATCTATCGTGGCGTTGAAAACTTCGCGAATTCGGTTGATGCATACACGCAGGCAATCAAGAACGTCGAGGAATTTGGCTCGCAACATTGGGTGCTATTTTACACACGTGGTATCGGTTATGAGCGGCTGAAAGACTGGCCCGCCGCCGAAAAAGATTTTCGCCGCGCGTTGGAATTGTCCCCCGACCAGCCATTCGTTTTGAACTACATCGCGTATTCTTATATCGAAATGGGGATCAATTTCGAAGAGGCGCAGACGATGATCGAAACTGCGGTCGCGGGGATGCCCTCAAATGGGTACATAACGGACTCTCTAGGCTGGGTGTTGTACCGCGTCGGCAAGTTCGAGGAGGCGGTGGCCCCAATGGAACGCGCCGTCGAGTTGTTGCCCGTTGACCCGATCGTGAACGACCATCTGGGCGATGTGCTTTGGATGGTAGGCCGCAAACTCGAGGCTGAATTTCAGTGGCGACGCGCAATGTCTTTCGATCCCTTGCCCGAGGACCTGGAGCGGATCAAACGCAAATTAGAAGTTGGTCTGGATGCCGTTCTGGACGAGGAAGCCACGAACTGATGCGTGTAGAGCTGGCCCGCGCCAAGGTTAACCTTTGCCTTCATGTTATTGGGCAACGCGAGGATGGAATGCATTTGCTCGACTCCATCGTGGTTTTTCCCGCG
>JAGLUD010000443.1 GCA_023134935.1 Paracoccaceae bacterium
ATGGTGACGGGAAGCTAAGCATGGATGAATCCCGCCCGCCACAAGCAGGCCAGATGTTTGAGCGTTTCGATGCAGACGGCAATGGCGAGGTCACACAAGCGGAGTGGGACGCAGCCGTAGCCCAGCGTGGCAACCGCAACAACTAAACACTTCGCGGGCCGGAAATTCGTTCGGCCCGCGACTTTCACAATGCACACCGACTGGAACCCCGTTATACATGCAAAATGACCATGGCATTTGATGTAATGAGCGATACCAGCGATGAGGAACTCCTCTCGCTATACGCAAACGGAGACCAGGCGGCAGCCCGGGCTTTGATGCTGCGTCATGCGCCTCGGGTTTTGTCATTGGCCAGACGTTTGCTGAAGGATCCGGCAGAAGCAGAGGATGTAACGCAGGAAGCAATGCTACGTTTGTGGAAAATTGCGCCGGACTGGCGCGCGGGTGAGGCCAAGGTTTCAACGTGGTTGTATCGTGTCGGGTCTAATCTTTGCACGGATCGCTTGCGCAAGAAACGGGGCGTTGGCTTGGATGAAGCGCCGGAAGTTGCCGATGAGACACCGAATGTTGAGGATCAGATGATAGCCGCAGATCGTGGCCGCGCCTTGCGCGAAGCGATGGACCGCCTGCCCGAGCGTCAAAAGCTGGCCCTGAACTTGCGACACTTCGAGGAACAATCGAACCCCGAGATCGCGGAGGTGCTGGAAACCAGTGTCGAGGCGGTCGAGAGCCTGTTGTCACGCGCAAGGCGTGCGTTGGCGGCAGATTTATCAAGTAACAGGTCGGCCCTCGGGCTGGCTATGGATTAAGGAAAGGAGAGTTTCATGACGGATACGGAAAAACACCAGATCGATCTGGATGCTTTCTTCAAGAAAGCGGCTGAGCCTGCGCCTGTATTAAGCAGCGCTTTGATGGCGAGTGTCCTTGCGGATGCTGGCGAAGTTGCAGCGGCGCGGCAAGTTTTGCCTGAACGTGCGCCCGTTAAACGCAAGGGCTGGTTGGCCCGTGTGATGGAGCCGATGGGTGGTATTCAAGGCATGGCTGCGGTTGGTATTTGCACGGTTTTGGGTGTGACTGTTGGCTACGCTGGCACGGACACCTTGCAATCTATCCCCGGAGTTGGTGATATCGTGGCAAGTATCAGCGGTGACCCGCTGGATGATTTCACCTATGGCGGCATCGCAAGCTTCAGCGATTTTCTGGCGGAGGGTTGAGGTATGAGCGAGCAAACTACGCCACAAGTTAAAGGCACACCGCGCTGGATCAAGGTTGCCTTGATCGTATCGGTGGCGGTGAACTTGGGTATTGCCGGCGTGATTGGCGGGGCCGTTTTGCGCGCACCTGAAATTCACCGCAATAATCTTGAGGCCCCCGAAGGAGTGGCGATGTTGGCCCGTGCAATGCCAGCCGCACATCAACGCGAACTGCGCGAGGACCTGCGAGATCGTCGTGGTGATCTTCAGCCTGACCGCGAGGAGCTGCGAAGCTTGCGGGATCGTTTTGTGGTGGCTTTGCGGGCTGAACCCTTTGATCTCGATGCGGTAAACGCGGTTTTTGCGGATCAGCGGGTGATGCTTTCCAACCTTACGGCGGCGGGGCATGACTCGGTTATCGAGCAGATCGAAAAGATGTCGCTGCGTGATCGGGAAATGTATATTCGCCGATTACTCGGGGATGATCGGGCGCCGCCTCGACAGTAAGGGGTTGATTTATGCGGGCGGACCCCTCATATGCACATCTTCACGTCAGTCCCCCCGAAGCAATCAGCGTCTTGAGGCATTGACACAGCCCTGAGGGATACATTTTGACTGACAATACTTTCCAGAGCTTCGGCCTGGACCAAAGCCTGTTGAACGCGCTAGAGCGTTCCGGTTTCACAACACCAACACCAATCCAGCAACAGTCCATCAAAGCACAGCTTGATGGTCGCGATATTCTGGGTGTGGCCCAGACCGGAACGGGTAAAACCGCCGCGTTTGGCCTGCCGATCTTGCACCACATTATGAACATGCAAGGCCGCCCTGCCCCTAAAAGCTGCCGTGCTTTGGTGCTTGCACCGACACGCGAGCTGGCCGTGCAGATCGAGGATAACTTCAAACAGTTCTCCGGCGGTGCTGGTTTGACGACTTGTTTGGTGCTGGGCGGCGTTTCGCGCGCGGGCCAAATCAAGAAGATCGCTCGTGGTGTGGATGTGGTTATTGCCACGCCGGGTCGTCTTGAAGATTTGATGAACGACAAGAAAATCCG
Source organism: Paracoccaceae bacterium (assembly GCA_023134935.1). Lineage (GTDB taxonomy): Bacteria > Pseudomonadota > Alphaproteobacteria > Rhodobacterales > Rhodobacteraceae > NORP23. Next base: position 2,248 of record JAGLUD010000443.1, read on the forward strand.
CCTTGATGAAGTGCGGTTTGTGGTTCTTGATGAAGCTGACCGCATGCTTGATATGGGCTTTATCCGAGATATCCAAAAAATAATTTCTCAACTTCCCGCCCGTAGACAATCTTTATTTTTCTCAGCAACAGTGGGAGATAGTGTAATGAATGTTATGAAAC
>JAGLUD010000444.1 GCA_023134935.1 Paracoccaceae bacterium
TCTACAAATCTAGGGGCTATTCAGGTAATCCATTTTCAAAATTGACAATAAGGGCAGCAGGGTATTTGGATCAGATACAATCAGCTTCAGTTCTTACTTCGTTAATCTCAAGAATAGTGTTTTCCATATCAGCAATGAATTTCTTCATGTCCGGTGTCTGATCCATTGTTTCTTGAGATAATGTCAGAACACCATGGGTGTGCGGATATACAGGATTGGTAAGATTTGGATTTGAATCTCTTGATCCTTCAACATCGTCGGCAATTATGATTGCTGGTCTTGATGAACTTGTTGAATAGGTATCACCAGTGATTAGTTTGTTGAGTTTTAATGGGATAACTTTCCGTATGGCTTTTAAGTCGGATGCTTTGTTTACATGTATCGTAACTGAAAACATTCGCTGATTTAAGTTCTTAACATCTAGGAAGTGGCTGATTGAGTTAATTAGATATCTGTAAGTGGTCAGTAGTTCTATTTCTTGAGTGGTTGTTTTCATATTATTTCTTTCGATGCAGCGTCATGATTATATTTTAATTTCTAATACTAAGATGATCTTGTTATCGTTTGACAATAGTTAACTTATATATAGCACCTACCTGAGATCAGGTGCTCTGGGTCTTCTGACAGTCAAACTTTCTCAGCAGCATCACGGTGCTCGAAGAGTCATCTCAACATTTTTATATATTTAGCTGATAACTTCGTTCTGGACCCGGAAGTACTCTGGGTCGTCGAGCGAGTTTTTACGTACCCTAGGTGCATTCCAAACTAGAGTATAAATGTACCATATTCTAATAGATTCGTCAAGCTTGCAAGCTCGTAACATGTTGAAAACATTAGATAATTTATAATTTTAGGGTGTGAATGGGTTTTGGCGAGGTATCAAAAAACAACAAAAAACAATTGCCTTTTTTGAATTAGTTTAGCTTTCCTAAAATTAATTCTATCGCGTTACGTAAGCTGTTTTTCAGCGTACTCTTGGCGTGTGCTGTGTTACGGCACTGTTTCCAAAGTGTATGTTAACACACACTTTGGCGATGGGTGGTTGCAGCATAGATATGGTCATCATGGGCGGGAAATGGACATACGTTGCGGGTACGAGCATTCATGTCAGATTCTCTAAACCGGACATTCATGGGAGGACTAGGTTCAACGGCCAGTTTGCGAACCTTAGGGACCTTCAACGCCATCCATTGATTGACTGCTTAGAATTGTTTCTTAATAAAACTACGCCGACGCGAGATATGTCGGACAAGGGTATAATTCGAGTTAAGCTCGGATTGTGCTTTACGGCGGTTTGGCTGTCTAACTATTTATCAGACGATCCGGAAGCTATTCTAACAATGGTGTTCGACGGCAATTGCCGGGGTTTAGCCCTTTTCGCTGCTCAAGAGACTGCTTTCCAAAAGATGTTTGGAGTAAGGGTGCTGCGTTCGCATGGTTCGCATGTCGTCAACTGTCAAAGTTTCGACAATCTCGCCCAGTTGCATTACCGCGATGTCAGAACATATGTGCCCGACAACTGCCAGATCGTGGCTAACCATCAGGTAGGTCAGGCTGTGTTCGGCCCGTAGATCGGTCAACAAGTTCAGGATTTCGGCTTGCACTGACACATCGAGCGCGGAGGTCGGTTCGTCCAGCAATAGAACTTCGGGTTCGGGGGCTAGCGCCCGCGCAATTGCCACCCTTTGACGTTGCCCACCGGACAATTGGTGCGGATAGCGGAACCGGAATGACGGACCAAGGCCCACGTCATCCAGAAGTTTGGCAATGCGTGCCTCGACGTCCTTGAACCCGTGCAACGACAAGGTTTCGCTTAACACCTGATCCACTGAATGGCGTGGGTGAAGCGAGGCGTATGGGTCCTGAAACACCATCTGGACCTTGCGATAAAACGTACGGGTTCGCTTATCGCCGAGGGTCTCGCCGCCAACTTCCATCCGACCGTTCCACGTAGGGGCCAGACCCATGATGGCGCGCAGGATCGTCGATTTTCCGGACCCGCTTTCGCCTACAAGTCCAAAGCTGCCGCCTTTGGGGACAGACAGGTTCGCGCCTTTGACCGCATCCACACGCTCGTCATGTTCACCGAACCAGACGTTCAGGTTTTCGATCAGAATTTCATTCATGCGCTTACACTCGGTTCATCTGCCCACGCGGGGTCACGCTTCAAAACTTGCAGGCGGTCTTTCGGTGCATCAAGGCGCGGTAGGGAATTCAACAGGCCTTGGGTATAGGGATGCTGCGCCTCGTGCAGCTTGTCTGCGGCGAGGGTCTCGACCACTCGTCCGGCATACATGATCAACACGCGGTCGCAGAAGCTGGAAACCAGATTAAGGTCGTGGCTAATGAAAATCAGGCCCATGCCGCGTTCTTTCACCAGCTTGTCCATGATCTCTAGCACCTGCATTTGCACGGATACATCGAGTGCGGAGGTGGGTTCGTCCGCAATTATGATTTTAGGATTGGGGATGTCAACGGCGGAGTAAAAACCGGCCATTCGGCGGAGTAAAAGTAGGCCACTGGGCGACCGGATGTTTTATACTCGGAGACAACAGCAGCCGTGTCCGGTGGAACTGACCGGAGGGCGGGCTTGCCCGCCTGTAGGTCAGGTTCACCGGACACGGCTTTCATGTATGATTGCACCTGATTTACGGGATAGCTCTGGGCCAATTCACCGGGTTTGGCGTTTAGCGCGGCTCTGGTTGAGGCGGTAGCTCTCGCCGTTCATTTCCAGGATGTTGACGTGATGGGTTAGTCGATCCAGCAGCGCGCCGGTCAAGCGCTCGGTGCCGAAGGTTTCGGTCCATTCCTCGAAGGGCAGATTGCTGGTGATCAGAGTGGCCCCTTGTTCGTAGCGTTGCGAGATCAGCTCAAACAGGAGCTCGGCACCGGTTTTACTGAGCGGCACAAAGCCCAACTCATCGATAATCAGCAGCTTGACCTTGGCCAATTGCCGCTGGCGTCGCAACAAGCGTTTCTCGTCACGAGCCTCCATCAACTCGTTGACCAGCGCTGCCGCCGTCACAAACGCCACCGGCAGGCCCTTTTGGCAAGCTGCAAGACCAAGCCCGAGGGCAACATGGGTTTTGCCGGTGCCGCTGGGGCCAAGGGCAATGACATTCTCGCGCCGCTCAATCCAGTCACACCGCGCCAGTTCCAGCACCATCATCTTGTTCAGAGACGGGATGGCTTTGAAGTCGAAACTGTCCAGACTCTTCACGGCGGGGAATTTGGCTGACTTGATCCGCCGCTCCACCATTCTGCGTTCACGGTCGATCAATTCCAGCTCTGTCAGCCGCGCCAGATATCGGATGTGATCCAGCCCTTCAGCGGCACAGATCCGCGCTTGCTTGTCATATTCGCGTAGGAAAGTCGGCAATCGCAGGGTTTTAAGGTGATGGGCCAGCAGCAGTTCGGGGGCTTTGCTCATGATGCACCTCCGCTTAGCAGGCTCATGTAGGCCGAGGCGGATGTGGTCGCAACATTGGTGCGGGGCAGGAACGGATAAACATCCAGATCCAGCCTTGGTGGTCGCCGTTCTACCCTGCACAGAACCAGATGCTTGATGGCGTCAAAGCTGATCGCCCTTTTGTGCAGAGCGTCTTTTATTGCGGCGTGTAAATCTTCCATGGCAAAGCGTTCCAGCAGGCGCAGTACTTGCACGTACTCTCGCTTTCCCGTCTTTCCCTGCCTTGCCTCCAGAAGCCGCTGGATGGTTCCAAACGCTTTCGGCAGTTCCCAACCCTGCAAGGGTGCCGCCTGATCAAAAGCCATGATTTTGCGCTCGATCAGCGGCAGGTAATGCAGCGGGTTAAACACCATATCATCCGTCTTGTAAGAGCGCGGATGATCAGCGATGACCTCGGCCGCACAGCCAATAGTGACACGGCCAACAAAGCCTTTGATCCAGACCTCGCGATGCCCGTAGGCAACCGGTACGGAATAATCATTGCCGCTATAACGCACCAGCGACGTCGAGGTAACCTGCCCGCTTTGCAAATCACAAGCTTCAAACGGGGCCGCAGGAAGGGCCTGCATAACTGCTAAATCAGCTTCCAGCCGTTCGCCAATGCTGACCTTATGGCCGCGCAGGATATCATCCTGCCGCGTCAGGCATTGCTCTTCCAGATAATCATTGAACGCATCCCAATCCGCGAAGCGCGGCATCGGTACCATGAAGTTCCGGCGCGCATAGCCAACCAGCCCCTCGACCTTGCCTTTATCGTTCCCTTTGCCGGGGCGGCCGTAACGATCATCAATCACGTAATGCGACAGCATGGCGCTGAACCGCTGCGTGCGCTTGCGGGTCTTGTCCGGCATAATCTTGGCAACCAGACACCGGTCATTGTCGTAAAGGATCGACTGTGGAACAGCGCCGAAGAACGCAAAGGCATGAACATGCCCGTCCAACCATGCTTCGGTATTGGCTCTCGGGTAGGCTCGGACATAGCAGGCATCACTGTGCGGCAAATCAAAGGCAAAGAAGTATGCCTTCTGCTCAATGCCCCCGATCACAACCAACGCTTCACCAAAGTCTGCTTGCCCATGACCCGCCGGATGGCTGAGCGGCACAAACATCTCCTTACTGCCGCGTTTCCGGCTCCGAACATAATCCTTCACAATGGTGTATCCGCCCGTGAACTCACATTCGGCCCGCAATCGGTCAAATATCCGTTTTGCCGTATGGCGTTGTTTGCGCGGGCGCTGTTTGTCTTCCGCCAGCCAGATATCAATCTGATCCGTAAATGCATCCAGCTTGGGCCGCTTGATCGGCACCGTCCGTTGATATCCGGGAGGCTCCGAATAGGCCAACATCTTCGCAACACTATCCCGGCATATCCCGAAATCCCGGGCAATAGCCCGCCCGCTCAGCCCATCATGAAAATGAGCTCGGCGCACACGTAAATACAATTCCACAGTATAAATCCCCAAACCCTCCCATAAATGAAAGGGCCAAAGTGGCCGGTTTTTACACCGCCCGCGACCGCATTATGCCGCCGCTACTGTGGCCTAGTATTGCTCCGCCGTTTACATCGTGGCTAATGAAAATCAGGCCCA
>JAGLUD010000445.1 GCA_023134935.1 Paracoccaceae bacterium
AAGCGATCAACATGGCGAACGTGATATTTTCGCCAAGGTACTTGTTAACGCAGGCGGCCCGTGGGTAGCAGACATCGTCAAAGACGCCGTAAAGCTCGATACCCGCGAAGGTGTGCGCCTCGTTCGGGGCAGCCACATTGTCACCGAAAAACTGTTCGATCATGACCGCGCGTATTTCTTCCAAGGCAGCGATAACCGCATCATTTTCGCAATTCCATACGAGGATGACTTTACGCTTATCGGAACGACAGACCAAGATCACGAGGGCGACCCCTCTAATCCGGTTTGTTCAGATGCCGAAGCCGACTACTTGCGTAAGTTTGCCTCCGAATACTTTGAGCGGCCCGTAGAAAAATCAGACATCGTCTGGTCCTACTCCGGCGTCCGCCCGCTTTACGACGACGGCGCAAGCTCAGCGACCGAGGCGACACGGGACTACGTTCTAACCCTTCGCGACGATGGAGCACCGCTATTGAACGTCTTCGGTGGCAAAATCACCACCTACCGCCGGTTGTCCGAGGCCGCACTGGCTAAACTAGCCCCATTTTTCCCCGATGCGCGCGGGCAGTGGACCAAACATGCCCACCTACCTGGCGGAGATTTCCCAGTGGACGGTGTGCAGGACCAAATCGAAGCGTTGATTAAAACGTTTCCGTTCCTAGGCCATTTTTGGGCCCGTCGTCTGGTTCGCACATATGGCACGGATGCGGCGAAGTTACTTGAAGGCGCTAAAAGCAAAGAGGACTTGGGCGAAGACTTCGGCGCGACCCTGACCGAAGCCGAAGTGGACTGGTTGAAGGATCATGAATTCGCCCAAACCGCAGATGATATTCTGTGGCGGCGCACGAAGCTGGGCCTTCGTTTAAGCAAGGCCGAGGCCGACTGGCTCGAACAATGCATATTGAAACAAAAGGATCACAAACCCGACATCAATGTGTCGCAACTCCCGCAATAAATGACGGGACCGAACACGGTTGTTGATGTCAAACATAGATGCATTTCGCATCTACATTACGACCCGAATGGGTCAGGCCATAACGGCCAATTTAGGAGAGGAAGATATGAAACTATCTAATTACGTACTCGGGGCGATTACCGCTGCGACGTTTACGGGCATGGCAGTATCTGCCATCGCGCAGACGGAAATCGAATGGTGGCACGCGATGGGCGGTGCCAATGGCGAACGTGTTGACCGTATCGCGGCAGGGTTCAATGAATCCCAGTCCGATTTCGTTGTCGTGCCAAGCTATAAAGGTAACTACACCGAAACTATGACCGCTGCTGTGGCCGCATTCCGTGCCAAAGCACAGCCCCATATCGTTCAGGTATTCGAGGTTGGTACTGCTACTATGATGGCTGCCGAAGGCGCTGTTTACCCGATCACGGAATTGATGGACGACGCTGGTGTGCCGTTTGACAAATCCGTCTATCTACCCGCCGTGGTCAGCTATTATGAAGACACCAAGGGCAACCTGCTTTCGATGCCTTTCAACAGCTCCACTCCGGTTCTTTGGTACAACAAAGATGCGTTCGCCAAAGCTGGTCTAGACGGTCCGCCCACAACTTGGGATGAAATGGAAAGCGCTTCGCGTGCGTTGGTTGCATCCGGTATGGAATGTGGCTTCTCGTTCGGCTGGCAGTCTTGGGTTATGATCGAGAACTACGGTGCTTGGCATGACATTCCAACAGGATCGATGGAGAACGGCTTTGCCGGAACGGACACCCGTTTCTCGTTCAACAACGAAAATGTTGTCGGCATCATCGATGACATTTACGAAATGTCACAAGAAGGCCTGTTCAAATATGGCGGTCGTCGTGGTGACAGCCTTTCGATGTTCACAAACGGTGAGTGTGGCATGTGGATGAACTCCTCAGCATACTACGGTTCCATGGTTAGCCAAGCCGAGTTTGAATTCGCGCAGGCAATGTTGCCGCTTGATACACGCGTGGCTTCTGAACCGCAGAACTCCATCATCGGTGGCGCAACTCTTTGGGTGCTACGTGGCAAAGACCAAGGCGACTATAAAGGTGTTGGCGAGTTCATGAACTACTTGTCTTCTGCAGAAGTGCAGGCGTGGTGGCATCAGGAAACCGGTTATGTGCCGATTACCACTGCTGCGTATGAACTGTCACAAGAGCAGGGTTTCTATGATGAAAACCCAGGCACAGACACAGCGATTCATCAGCTAAGTCTGAATGCACCAACGGCCAATTCGCGCGGTGTGCGTTTCGGTAACTTCGTTCAGGTTCGTGACATCATCAACGAAGAACTCGAAGCTGTTTGGGGTGGTACTAAAACTGCCCAAGAAGCAATGGATGATGCAGTTGAACGCGGTAACGCGCTTCTGGCCAAGTTCGAGAAAGCCAACAACTAAGTTGGTTTAAACATGCAGTGCTCCGGCCCGAAAACTCCCGTCGGGTCGGGGCACTGCGAACATCCTGAACAGATGGAATATCGCCCATGTTAAAACGCGTACATTTCGGCCCATCAATCTTGCCGTTCTTGCTGGTTGCCCCGCAGATCGCAGTGACGTTGGTCTTTTTCATCTGGCCTGCCAGTCAGGCACTATACCAATCATTCCTACTGGAAGACGCCTTCGGTCTAAGTTCCGAATTCGTCTGGTTCGAGAATTTTACATACCTGATTAACGACGATATCTACCTAGACACGTTCAAACGCACAGCGTTCTTTTCATTCACCGTGGCGTTTCTTGCGATGTCCACGGCCCTGCTTCTTGCAGCGATGGTCGACCGGATCATCAAAGGCGTTTACGTCTATCGCACCCTTCTAATCTGGCCTTACGCCGTTGCCCCCGTTGTGGCTGGCGCACTGTGGGTGTTCATGTTCGACCCAACGCTGGGCATCTTCGCCTACGCGCTCAACACCATCGGCTACGACTGGAACCACAAATTGAACGGCGGCGAGGCGATGACCCTCGTTATCCTAGCCTCCACTTGGAAACAGATCGCCTACAATTTCCTGTTCTTTGTCGCCGCCATCCAATCCATACCCAGATCGCTGATCGAGGCATCCGCCATTGACGGCGCAGGCCCGTTTAAGCGGTTCTGGACCATAATATTCCCGCTAATCACCCCGACGACATTCTTCTTGCTGGTCGTCAACATTGTCTACGCCTTCTTCGACACCTTCGGCGTTATCCACGCAATCACCCAAGGTGGCCCCGCAAAAGCGACCGAGATTCTCGTCTACAAAGTATTCTACGACGGCTTCGTCGGACTAGACCTTGGCGGGTCAGCCGCGCAGTCGGTAATCCTGATGGCCATCGTCATCGTTATGACGGTGATCCAGTTCCGCTACATTGAAAGAAAGGTGGAATACTGATGATAGAAAATCGCCCCTTCGTCACGTTCCTTGCGCACCTGACACTGGTGCTAGGTGTGCTGCTCGTCGCGTTCCCGATCTGGGTAACCTTCGTGGCCTCAACACATGATGCGGTTCGCATGACCCATGTGCCATTGCCCCTGCTTCCCGGCGACCAGTTTTTCATTAACCTTAAAGAGGCCATGACTCACGGCGTCGGCGGCGCTGGCGGCATTCCCGTTGGCTTGATGATGCTCAACAGCCTTATCATGGCGATGATGATTTCATTAGGTAAAATCACAATCTCGCTTCTATCAGCCTTCGCCATCGTCTACTTCCGCTTCCCGTTCCGTATGGGGTTCTTCTGGATGATCTTCA
>JAGLUD010000446.1 GCA_023134935.1 Paracoccaceae bacterium
AGAAGACAAAAATCGCAGAGTTGATGACCGCGATGTTCAATGCTTTGAGCAGGAACCGGATCGAAGTTTCGCCGTCAAGGAACGTATAAATTACAAACACGGCGTCCCCCAAGAAGAACATGGCCGCGACGAACATCGCCAAATATGTCAGCCATTTTCTTACCAGCGAACGTTTGTGCCCGATGTCTTTTGCAATCTGGCGTCGTGTGTAAACTGTCATCCATAGATAAACCGGACCAGCGATTACCAGAACAGCCGAGGCCAAACGTATTAGGTCCGTGGCATTTCGGTGTACATATGCGTTATCGGTGGTCGCAGGCAGGGCTATGCTTAAAATCGAATGAATAAGCGCGATTAGGTATCCGCTGGAAAACCCGAGCGCCGTGAACAGGACCAGATAAATAAATGTATCCCGCGCGGTCAACTGGTTGCGTGGGCGCGGCACGGGCGGTGTGAAATCCGTTTCCGCATATGCCATCAGCGCATCACTGATCTCGCGAGCAGACCATCCGGCGCTTTCTAGTGCGAATTGTATCTCGTCCCGCGTCCGACCAAGTTTAAGCGCTTCGTTTACAAATTGGTTGAGCGTGTCTGTAGAGGTCATAACTGTCTCTCCCTAAATAATTGCGGGCAGGTAGTTTCTAACAAGTACATAGTTTCACACTTAGGCTCTGTAGTAAAGTTTGACTCGCCTTGCTAGGCGGGTTGTGGCGATTCTGGGTATTGTTATCGGCCAGAATTAAGCCTCTTTCCATTCACCGTTAGCAATCCCGTCAATCGTCCAGTCGCCAACACGATATCGGATCAGCCGAAGTGTCGGATATCCGGCTGCGGCGGTCATGCGCCGGACTTGGCGGTTGCGGCCCTCGGTAATGGTGATCTCCAACCAGCTATCAGCGACAGTTTTGCGAAACCGAACAGGTGGGTCGCGGGGCCATAAATCGGCAGGCTCGTCAATTTGCTTAACCTCCGCCGGGGCGGTCATGCCGTCCTTCAGCTTCAAACCTTCGCGCAAGGCTTTGATGGCCTCGCTGGTTGGTTCGCCTTCGACGTGCACCCAATACGTTTTTGGGGTCTTGTGTTTTGGTTCACTAATCCGGTGCTGCAAGCGTCCGTCATCGGTCAAAACCAGCAAGCCTTCGCTGTCTTTGTCCAAACGACCAGCGGCATAAACCTCGGGCACGTCAATGAATTCCGACAATGTTTTACGTGTCGATCCAGCCGTCCCAGCATCTGTGAATTGCGACAGGACATTAAACGGTTTGTTAAATAAGATGATTTTAGACATGGGGCATAATCGCATGCACCGTGCAACATATGCAACTGGCGAATCTTGTCTTAGGGTCGTTTTGCAGTAAAATGAGCAGATAAAACAAAAGGGAGTATCAACAATGGCTAACTTTATTATCATCTACCACGCGGCGACCAGTTACCCATCCTCACCCGAGGAAGGCAAAGCGCATCAAGCGAAATGGATGCAGTGGACCAAAGACCTCGGTGACGCGATGATAAACCCCGGCACCCCGCTGGGAAAATCCATGATGGTCAGCGCCGATGGTGTGTCCGAGACCGAAAAGGGCCTGACGGGCTATACGGTCGTCGAAGCACCTGATCTGGACGCCGCTGTCGAGATCGCCAAAGGCTGTCCGTACTTGGATATGGGCGCCGTTGAAGTGGCCGAGATGAAATCGATGGGCGGCTGATTAACCTAGCGACGAGCCTCGAAAAACGCTCGTAATATATCGCCGGATTCGGCCTCGTTTATGCCACCGTAGACCTCGGGTTTGTGGTGGCATTGTTTATGACTGAAGATGCGCGGGCCTTGCTCAACGCCGCCGGATTTAGGATCCGCCGCACCGTAATAGACCCTTGCGATACGGGCGGATGAAATTGCCATGGCACACATGGGGCAGGGCTCCAAAGTGACGTAAAGGTCCGCGTCAGGTAGGCGTTCCGAGCCTAACGCGGCGCAAGCCTCGCGGATCACCAGAATTTCAGCATGCGCGGTTGGGTCTGACAACTCGCGGGTTCGGTTGCCATTTTGGGCTAACACTTCGCCATTCGCGACGATCACAGCCCCCACAGGTGTTTCGCCCCGTTCGGCGGCCAAGCGGGCCTCGGCCAAGGCAATGTCCATATATGTTGTGAAATCGCGCATTTCGGCCCTAGTCAAATGTGTGTTGCATCTATATGCCCCGACCTATGACAGAAAAGAAACATGAAGGCGAGCGGATCGCCAAGCGTCTTTCACGCGCAGGCATTGCCTCGCGACGTGAAGTTGAACGGATGGTTGCTGCTGGACGCGTAAGCGTTAACGGCACGGTGCTGGAGTCTCCGGCATTTAACGTCGTGCCTAGTGACCGGATTTTGGTTGATAACAAACCTGTTGCGGCAGCGGAGCCTGCGCGGTTGTGGAAATACTACAAACCCAAAGGTTTGGTTTCGACCAATAACGATGAAAAAGGTCGCGAGACGATCTTTGATCACTTGCCGGATGATCTTCCGCGCGTGATGACGATTGGTCGTCTGGATTTGAATTCCGAAGGCCTGTTGCTGCTAACTAATGATGGCGAACTGAAGCGTAAGCTTGAGCTGCCCTCGACAGGTTGGGTGCGCAAATATCGCGTGCGCGTGAACGGTTACCCGACGAGCGAGACATTGGAGCCATTGCGCAAAGGTATCACTGTGGACGGCGAGCGCTTCTTGCCAATGCAAGTGGTTCTTGACCGCCAGCAAGGCGCGAACGCGTGGCTGACGATTGGTCTGCGTGAAGGTAAAAACCGCGAAATCCGCCGTGCGATTGAAAGCCTTAACATGACGGTGAACCGCCTGATCCGCGTGTCTTACGGACCGTTCCAGTTGGGCGAGATGAAGCTAAGCGAAGTCGACGAAATCAAAGCCAAGGTTTTGAAGGACCAGTTGGGCATTGAACGCCCTACTGAAATCGAACGCAAAGTCTCTCCGACCGAAAAGCCACGTGCCCCGAGGGTGAAACAAATCCGCCCCGGTTCGGCCAGTCCTGGGATTTCACTGCGCGGCAAAAAACGCGCAGGCAGCAAGGTTCCGCGCAAACCGGTTCCGCCTACTAAGGGCAAGAGAGATTAACTAAATTTGTGCATACGCGTTGTGCACGGGTTGTGTACGCATTGTGTACAGGGTTTTCCGGCGGAAAACCCAAATAGTTAACGCCGACGCGCGTTACATTTTCGCCAGATACGCCGCGCCCAATTCCGCCGTCACCCGCGCGAAATCTGGGGCGAGCGCCTGTGGTTCGGTCGCCTCCATATGACTGCCAATCCATGCCAGCAGGGCCATCCGGCGCAGCATTATGAAGCTGTCGATTTCGAAGATTTCCGCGTCACTCAGCGGGCGGAATTTGCGATATCCCTTAACCCAAGCCTTGCGCAGCGCGGGGATTTGTGGGTCATCCTCGATGAACGAAATAGCGGCGGCGAAGTCGTACAAGAACCAGCCAAACCCGCAATCGTCAAAGTCGATCAGACGCGTTTCGCCGTTGTGAACCAGTATATTTGCCAACCGCATGTCGGCGTGAATTAACCCGTAATTTTGCACCGTTTGGCCAAAAGCGTTCAGGCGATGATGCACCACGCGCTCCACCCGTTCCAGAATTCGGCGGATGTCATTGGTCACATTTGGGGCGTCCCGCCAGTCGCCCCAATTGGCATTTTCGCCAAACACTTCGGGTAGCCCCCACGTCAAACGTTCGAAGTTTTCAGGTTGTGTCCAGCTTTGACTATGGTTGTGTGTTTGGGCGGTGATACGACCAAGTTCTGTGAAAGACGCGGTCAAATCTTCGCTATGGTCTGGGTGCTTTCCATTGATATAGTTGAATAAAACCATAAATCGTCCGTCGTCGGACTGCACGGCTTTGCCATCAACTCCTGCAATTGCGGTGGGCGTATTTAGGGGTAGGGCGGCACTCCATTCCAGTTCGCATTCAATCGCACGCTCGGAGTTATAGCCTTGACGATGCGCGCGTAGAACTGCTTTGAAATTGTCGCCCTCCACCAGATAGGTTTCGTTTTCCGAAACGTTAATCAGCGTGGTTGTCGCGTCAGTGGGGATGTCCCACAAGTGTAATGGCAGGTTTTTCATGCTGCCCCTTTATGCCCAAACCAGCACAGGTTCAACGGCCATTGACGCGCGGCCACGAACCCCCTACCTAACCGACATGCGGATGGCTGGATGGCTGCACCTTTAGGGGTGAGGAAAGTCCGGACTCCATGGAGAAGTGACGCCGGTTAACGACCGGCCGGGGCAACCCGAGGGAAAGTGCCACAGAAAACAGACCGCCTATGTTCGCGTAGGTAAGGGTGAAACGGTGGAGTAAGAGACCACCGCGTTCTTGGCAACAAGAACGGCACGGTAAACCCCGTCAGGAGCAAGGCCAAATAGGGATCGCGCGTCGCAAGACAGGTCTTCAACCGAGCGATCCGGGTTGACTGCAAGAGCCTGTTGGTAACAGCAGGCCCAGACGAATGGTCATCGAAGGGCTTCGGCCCGGAACAAAATCCGGCTTATAG
>JAGLUD010000447.1 GCA_023134935.1 Paracoccaceae bacterium
GGCTATGGCATTGATTACGCGCAACGCAACCGGAATTTAGACCATATCGGCGCGGTTCGGTTTGTTGAATAGTTAACAGAATAACGATTTTTCAAAGTTTCTAGCGTTAACCTTTTGGCGGTTTTAGCGTGTTTTTCGTGTGCACAATGCGTACACAACCCGTGCACAATGCGTATGCACGATTTGTGTTAAGATGCTGAGGTGGAGTGTTGCGTAATTGCCACCTTAGTTGCGACTAGCGCACAGTCCCGCTAATGTTCACCAACGCACCGATAAGGATCAGGACTACAAACACTACTACCATGCGATGCCAGAAAGCTGCCGATGGGCCGCTACCTTCGCTGGCAAACTTCGCTACCGAGTGGTCGCCACCTTCGGTGATCGTCTCGGCGCGGCCTTTGCCACCGGCTTTGAGTGCGCGCGGAATTATGACGAAATGTGCGATCAACGCGGATGCTGCCGCGAACACGGCACCGAAGATTGTTTGAGTTTCGCCGCTGAACCACGCGAGTAAAACCAACAGTACTGCGGCGACGGTGAGCGATTTGAATAGTAGTTTGGTTAACTTCATCTGGATTGGAACGAACTTCTCGCGCCCCATAATGGAAATCAGCAACGGTGACTGTAAAAAGAAAAACCAGACATTCGCGCCAACTAGAAAACCTGCCACTGCGAGGTCAATAACAACGATTATATTCATATTAGATTCCAGATTTTTTCAGCGCCATTTGTTTCGTAAATAATGTAGAAAACAATATATAGTTCCGTCCGAATTTCCGCAATGCGGACGGAGAGGCGATTGCTATTGGTAGCACAAATGGTAGATTGTTGTGCATAACCTCTCTTGATCACATCGAGCCAGTTTCAGTATTTATAGGTGTGACCGATGTGGCGATGATTGCAAAAATCGAACCATTTCTCTGTAGGCCGATATTGCATTTGGTGGCTTGCAATTTTCAATGTGAAAGATGGTTACCTCAATACTCTTCCATATCTGTTCGGCTATGACCTTATCATTAAGCAAAGGGACAAGATCAGGAGCAATGGAATAGTATTCTTCTACAAGCGCTCGGCCTTCTAGCGTCGTCAGTAAAACTTCGTCGCGAAACATGCGTAATACCCGAAGCTCGTAACAATTATCGGCGAGTCCGCGATGCTCGCAGGCCGCTGTGGTCAGGAAGCATCCGTCCTTATCACTCTTCTTGTTGCCCTTGTCACGAGGCTTACCACTATCACTACGCTTCCCACGCCAGCGACCATCGTCGTTTCGAGATCGGTTTTTGCCCTTTGTTGGACCAGTTTTAACCACTGGTCCTTTCGTATCTTTTGGAGATTTTGCCATAGTTAATTATCCTCTTTGCAATTTAGATAGGGTAGCAGCAGGAACAAACTGTCGTCAAGAAATCCGAAACATCGGCATTGCCATAGATTCAATAGCAATCGCCATTAGCTGGCGTCTTGGGCTCGGAGCAGCTTTATCTATCCTGCGCTATCCGCATTTGGAATGGTGCGCGGGGACCGCACACCCTACGGTTTCTTTTTTGCTAGCACGGCCAAGTCGCGGGCGATGGCGAAGGCGCCTTTGATTTTGGCGGCGTCGTTGGGCCAGTCGCGGCGGACTACGATTTTGTTGTCGCGGACTTTGACTAGACCGTTTTGGGCGTGGATGAATTCGACCAAGCCGGCGGGATTGGCGTATTTGTTCAGGTGGAACTGGATGGTTGCGCCTTTGGGGCCGCCATCAAGACGCGCGATTCCGGCGCGGCGACAGGCGGATTTGATGCGCACGATATTTAGGAGCGTGTTTACTTCGCGCGGGAGCTTGCCGAAGCGGTCGATTAGTTCGGCGGCGAAGCCTTCGAGTTCGACCTTGCCGGATAGCGCCGAGAGGCGGCGGTAGAGGCCTAGGCGGATGTCTAGGTCGGAGACGTAATCGGCGGGAATCAGGACGGGGACGCCTAGGTTGATCTGGGGGGACCATGCCTCGTCTGCATCTGACAGGCCTTCGAGTTCGCCGGCTTTCATCTTGGCGATGGCTTCCTCCAACATGGATTGGTAGAGCTCGTATCCGACTTCGCGGACGTGGCCGGATTGCTCATCACCCAGAAGGTTGCCTGCGCCACGGATGTCGAGGTCTTGGGAAGCGAGTGAGAAACCTGCGCCGAGGCTGTCGAGGCTGCCTAGGACGCGGAGGCGTTTTTCGGCTTGTGGGGTTAGGGGTTTGCGCGGTTTGGTCGTCATATAGGCGTAGGCGCGGATTTTCGAGCGGCCCACCCTGCCCCTGATTTGGTAGAGTTGCGAGAGGCCGAACATGTCGGCGCGGTGCACGATCAGGGTGTTGGCGGCGGGGATGTCGAGGCCACTTTCGACGATTGTCGTGGCCAGAAGCACGTCGTATTGGCCGTCGTAAAACGCGTTCATTTTATCGTCGAGCTGGCCTGCGGGCATCTGACCTGTGGCGGTGACGACGGAGACTTCGGGGACTTGTTCTTTGAGGAACGCCTCGATCTCGGCCATGTCGGAGATGCGCGGGACGACGTAGAAGGACTGGCCGCCGCGGTAGTATTCGCGCAACAGGGCCTCGCGTACCGTGATCGGGTCGAATTCCGAGACGTAGGTGCGGATGGCGAGGCGGTCGATTGGCGGGGTGCCAATGATGGACAGCTCACGGACGCCGGAGAGGGCCAATTGCAGGGTGCGCGGGATTGGTGTGGCGGTCAGGGTCATGACGTGCACGTCGGAGCGCAGTTGTTTGAGTTGTTCTTTGTGGGTGACGCCGAAGTGTTGTTCCTCGTCCACGATAAGCAGGCCGAGGTTGGCGAAGCGGACGTTTTTGGCCAGTAGCGCGTGGGTGCCGATGACGATATCTACGGTACCGCGTTTCATAGCCTCGCGGGTGTCGTTGGCGTCTTTTGTTGACACGAAACGGGACAGTTGGCGGACTTGGACGGGCAAGCCGCGGAAGCGTTCGGAGAAGCTTTTGTAGTGTTGTCTGGCTAGCAGGGTTGTAGGCGCGACGACGGCGATTTGGGAGCCTGTCATGGCGGCTATGAACGCGGCGCGCATGGCGACTTCGGTTTTCCCGAAGCCTACGTCGCCGCAGATCAGGCGGTCCATGGGTTGACCGCTGGCCATGTCTGCTAGGACGTCCTCGATCGCGTGGAGCTGGTCGTCAGTTTCTTGATACGGGAAACGGGCGCAGAATTCGTCCCACATGCCTTCGGG
>JAGLUD010000448.1 GCA_023134935.1 Paracoccaceae bacterium
CCGTGGGCGTGGCAAAACTCCACCCCCTCGATCACGTCTTCTAGCGAGAACTGGGACTTGGTGCGCAGGCTCATATCCGGCGTGCCCAAATACACGGCATCGGCGCCGTAAAGCACCGCCATTTTCAACTTGCGTAGATTGCCCGCAGGCATCAGCAGTTCGGAACGTCTTGTCATATCGTTAACCTATATCAGAAACGCCAGCAGCACAGGGATCACGATGATCGACATGAAGGTCGAAACCACAACAAGCCCCGCCACCTGATCCGCATCCGCGTTATATTTTTCAGCGAGCATATAGGATGTAACCGCCACCGGAGTCGAGACCTGAACAATAAGCACCCCAAGTGCGACGGGGGGTAGGGCGGCGATAGTTCCGATCACCAACGGCACAGCGATGCAGATAACGTATTTTGCACCCGACAGCCAAATCGCACGACCAAAAGTGCCGGGTTTCAGGCGTGCCAAGGCGACACCAAGTGTGATCAACATTACTGGGATGGCGATTTGTCCGATCAGATCAAGGGTGTTCACCGTCCAGACAGGCAAGGTCCAACCCTGCACTAGAAATACGCCGCCAAGGATGGTTGCCCAAACGATAGGCTCTTTGACCGCCGCCTTGGGGGAGCCACCGGAAACCACCCAAACTCCGATTGTGAACGATAAAAACGCCATTACCGCGAAGACAACGACCGCGTAGTCAAAGCCGATTGGTCCGAAGGCGAACAAGGCCAATGGCAGGCCGAGGTTTCCGGTGTTCCCGAAAGTGATTGGTGGCAGGAATGTCCGCACGTCCAACCGCACCATTTTGATCAGCGCCAGCCCGATCAGGGCGACGACGATATACGTTAGAAGGGCGGCAAGAGCGGTGTTGCGCAGGACCTCTGGATCAATCTCGGTTTTCATTAGGGAGACGAAAATCAGGGCGGGCACGGATAGGGTCATAGTTAGGCGCGTGACGAACTCCACACGGTATTCCCACCCCATTTTCACCCACATTACGCCGATGGCAGCGAGGATAAATACGGGCGCGACGGTTTGGAGAACTTGAAGAACGAGGCTCATGCGACTACCTTTATAGTGTTCGCAGCATTTCAGCTGCTGTGGACAGGAAGTCAACCTGTCTGTAAGAGGGCGACTCGAAATCTTGAGGTTATTGTTATGTTGAAAAAGTCGGCAAAATTTTCGTTAGGTCAGGTGGTAAAGCACCGCGTCCACCCGTTCCGCGGTGTGGTCTTCGATATCGATCCGACTTTTGACAACACGGACGAGTGGTGGGAGTCGATCCCCGAAGACATTCGCCCTGTGAAAGATCAACCGTTTTACCACCTTCTGGCTGAAAACGACATGTCCTACTATGTGGCGTATGTTTCCGAGCAAAACCTGTTGCAAGACGACAGCGGTGACCCTGTCGAGCACCCCGAAGTGGCAGAGATGTTTGGCCCGCTTGCCGATGGCCAGTACGATGTCGGCGGGCAAATGCACTAAGGGTTACTCCCGCCCTGTTCGGTTGGGCCGTGCCTCGCTTCGCTCGGAATGAGTATTTTTTAAAGCGAGAATCTGGATATCTTCAGAGTTTGTTAACCTAGTTTGCGTATAAGCGCTCTTGCTGGACAGGACTTAAAACGTTCA
>JAGLUD010000449.1 GCA_023134935.1 Paracoccaceae bacterium
TGCGTAGATTGCCCGCAGGCATCAGTAGTTCGGAACGTCTTGTCATATCGTTAACCTATATCAGAAACGCCAGCAGCACGGGTATCACGATGATCGACATGAAGGTCGAAACGACGACAAGTCCCGCCACCTGATCCGCATCCGCGTTATATTTTTCAGCGAGCATATAGGATGTAACCGCCACCGGAGTCGAGACCTGAACAATAAGCACCCCAAGCGCTACGGGGGGCAGGGCGGCGATCGTCCCGATGACCAAAGGAACAGCAATACAGATCACGTATTTAGCGCCGGAAAGCCAAATGGCACGGCCAAAGGTGCCCGGCTTCAGGCGCGCCAAGGCGACGCCAAGTGTGATCAGCATCACTGGAATGGCGATTTGTCCGATCAGATCAAGGGTGTTGACGGTCCAGACAGGCAAGGTCCAACCCTGCACCAGAAATACGCCACCAAGGATGGTTGCCCAAACGATAGGTTCTTTGACCGCCGCCTTGGGGGAGCCACCGGAAACAACCCAAACTCCGATCGTGAACGACAAAAACGCCATTACCGCGAAGACAACGACCGCGTAATCAAAGCCGATCGGTCCGAAGGCGAACAAGGCCAATGGCAGGCCGAGGTTTCCGGTATTCCCAAAGGTTAACGGCGGCAGGAATGTCCGTACGTCCAACCGCACCATTTTGATCAGCGCCAGCCCGATCAGGGCGACGACGATATACGTTAGAAGGGCGGCAAGAGCGGTGTTGCGCAGGACCTCTGGATCAATCTCGGTTTTCATCAAGGATACGAAAATCAGGGCGGGCACGGATAGGGTCATAGTTAGGCGCGTGACGAACTCCACACGGTATTCCCAGCCAATTTTTACCCACATTACGCCGATGGCAGCGAGGATAAATACGGGCGCGACGGTTTGGAGAACTTGAAGAACGAGGCTCATGCGACTACCTTTACAGTGTTCGCAGCATTTCAGCTGCTGTGGACAGGAAGTCAACCTGTCTGTAAGAGGGCGACTCGAAATCTTGAGGTTATTGTTATGTTGAAAAAGTCGGCAAAATTTTCGTTAGGCCAGGTAGTAAAGCACCGCGTCCACCCGTTCCGCGGTGTGGTCTTCGATATCGATCCGACTTTTGACAACACCGATGAGTGGTGGGAGTCGATCCCAGAAGACATTCGCCCCGTGAAAGACCAGCCGTTTTACCACCTGCTGGCTGAAAACGACATGTCCTACTATGTGGCGTACGTTTCCGAGCAAAACCTGTTGCAAGACGACAGCGGCGACCCTGTCGAGCACCCCGAAGTGGCGGAGATGTTTGGCCCGCTTGCCGATGGCCAGTACGATGTCGGCGGGCAAATGCACTAGGGGGTACTCCCGACCTGTTCGGTCGGGCCGTGCCTCGCTTCGCTCGGGATGAGTATTTTTTAAAGCGAGAATCTGGATATCTTCAGAGTTTGTTAACCTAGTTTGCGTATAAGCGCTCTTGCTGGACAGGACTTAAAACGTTCAAACGGGGATTATCGCGTCGGGCAATTTAGATTTAACCATAGACTATCCGCTCGACTTGGATCGTCGGATTGGCAAAACGGCGACACCATTGTTCGGTGTCGGGCAAACGGCGCGATAACCTCGCTACCTACGACCAATCTTCCCCGATTTGGTCAGATTCGGTTTCCCAGCGAAACCTCCCGAGAATTCAAACGTATATGGCGCGGATTCATCCGAACGTCATATTTTTTGTGCC
>JAGLUD010000045.1 GCA_023134935.1 Paracoccaceae bacterium
GTTAACGGGTGCGGATGGATCTGTTGGCGTTATGCGGACGGGCAGGGTGATGCGGCCTTTGTAACCAATGGACACGAGGCCGTAGGTTTCGAACACATGCGGGGTGGGCCAGTCGATTTCGACGTTCGCGATGTTGGTGGAGCCGCCCCAATCGAAAAACGGTGGAATTCCGGCGGGGCCGGGGGTGCGCCAATAGGTTTTCCAACCCTCCTTCAGGTCAAAATCGATGGCGGTTTGATAGCTGCCGTCGTTTAGGCGCCAGCCGTTCAGGAATTCTACATTGCCATAGATTTCTTCCGCGCGAACGGTGGCGGGCAAAAACATGGCGGCTATTATCAAAGTTTTCATCATTTGCATTAACATAGGGATGAATTCTGAAAGGAAAAGTCACTTTCTAGCGAGGGGTTGGCTTGTAAAGTCGCGCGCGGAGGGGCATCTTTAGAATATGAGTAAAACATTAGTAGAAGAACTGCCATTTCTGGACGGAAAATTTCTGGTTGCAATGCCGGGGATGGGGGACCCGCGTTTTGATCGCGCGGTGATATTTATGTGTGCGCACACGCCTGAAGGGGCGATGGGGTTGATGATAAATCGACCTGCGCACCAGTTGGAATTTGCGGAATTGATGGAGCAGTTGGGGATTGAAGGCGAGGATGCCGCCAACGGACCGCAGGTGCTGTTTGGCGGGCCTGTGGAACACGGGCGTGGATTTGTGTTGCACTCCACCGATTACTTCACCAAGGGTGGGACCATGGCGATTAGCGATGATTTTGGTATGACCGCGACGATGGATGTTTTGCAGGATATGGCTGACGGCAAAGGGCCAGACAAGCGGTTGTTATCGCTTGGGTATTCTGGCTGGGGTCCAGGGCAGTTGGAATCGGAAATTCAGGATAACGGCTGGCTTATCTGCGATGCCAGCCCCGAGATTGTGTTCAATATCCCGTGGGGAAAAAAGTGGAATGCCGCGATGAGCAGTCTTGGCTTTGACCCTGCGATGTTGTCTGCTGAGGGCGGCCGCGCCTAGCTGGCCGCGCGTTCTAATCTGTCATTGATGGCGAGGCCTAGGCCTGTGTTTGGAATCGGGGCCACAGCGATTCGCGCGGCGATTTTATCTAGAGCATGCAGATGGGCAAAGAGGTTGGCAGCAGCCTCGGTCAGGTCACGATTTTGCGACAGGTTTAGGGATGGCGCGTTGAAATTATGCGGACCGAAGGCGAGCCAAGCCTCATTCGGTTCTGGGGCTTCGGCATTTAGTCGCAGCATGGCTTTTGGGGCGTAGTGAGATTTCAATTGTCCCGGTGCTGTGATTGTTGCGTCTGTGTTTTGACTAATTTCTTTTCGTAGAACGGCGTCAATCAGTTCCAGCGGTAGACCGCCGGCGCGGAGCAGGACAGGGCCATTGTTGAAGCCGACGATGGTGGATTCGAGGCCGACATCGCAGCGCCCGCCGTCTATCACAGCCGCGATCTTACCGGACAGGCTATCTAGTACATGGCCTGCCGTTGTTGGGCTGATCTTGCCTGATGGATTGGCGGAAGGTGCGGCGAGAGGGCCGCCGAATTCTTTTAGCAATTTCTGGGCAATCGGATTTGCGGGGATTCGGACCGCCACGGTGCCGAGGCCAGCCGTGACCAGATCTGACAAACCGCTTTCGCCGCGTGTTGGCAGGACCAAGGTCAACGGTCCAGGCCAGAATGCGGCTGCCAGCGCGCGGGCTTCGGACGGTATCTCGGCGATTTCTTCGACGGCGGCGATGTCTGCGACGTGCACAATTAGCGGGTTGAATTGCGGGCGTGATTTGGCTGCAAAAATGCCTGCGACGGCTCGGTCGTTGCGGGCGTCAGCGCCAAGGCCGTAGACCGTTTCGGTCGGAAATGCGACCAGTTCACCGCTGCGCAGAATGGCGGCGGCGGCGGGGATATCCTTTGGACCTAATCTTTGTGTGCTACCGACCATTTGACGCTGCGTCTTCCATGTTTGATGTTTGCAGTGCAGCAATAACTGAACTAATGTCGCTTGGCAAAGAACAAAAATAGGGGTCCCAAATGGCGTATCGCGCACCGGTCAACGAAATGATGTTTTATCTAGAGAAAGTTCTGGATTCAGGGCGGATTTCAAGCACCGAGAAGTTTGCCGAGGCTACTGGCGAGATGACCGAAGCGATCCTTGGCGAAGCTGCACGATTATCTGAAGAAATTCTCGCACCGTTGAATGTTGCAGGCGATTTGCATCCTGCAAAATTGGAAAATGGGGTCACGCGATGCTCCCCTGGGTTTGACGCTGGCTATAAAGCGATTGCTGAAGGTGGCTGGGTTGGCATGGCTGGCGCCCCTGAATTTGGCGGCATGGGATTGCCACTAGCGTTGACGTCATGCGTTGGCGAGATGATGAGCAGCGCGTGTCTGTCGCTGTCGCTGAACCCGCTTATGACGCAGGGCCAGATCGAGGCGCTGGAGCATCATGCGAGTGACGAGCTTAAGGCGCTGTACCTGCCGAAGTTGATTTCGGGGCAGTGGACGGGGACGATGAACCTGACGGAGGCGGGGGCTGGATCCGATGTCGGGGCGTTGCGTGCTAAGGCCGAGGATAATGGTGATGGTACCTACGCGGTGACCGGCCAGAAGATTTTCATTAGCTGGGGCGATCACGATATCGCCGAGAATATATGCCATCTGGTTTTGGCACGTTTGCCGAATGCGGTGGCGGGAACAAAGGGTATCAGCTTGTTTCTGGTCCCGAAGTATTTGCTGGATGCTGAAGGTAATCCCGGTGTGGCGAACAATGCGAGTGCGATTAGCCTTGAACATAAAATGGGGCTTCATGGATCGCCGACCGCGATTATGGAATTTGCGGGCGCGACTGGCTGGATGATCGGGGCCGAGGGTGGTGGCATGGCTGCCATGTTTACAATGATGAATAATGCGCGAATTGGTGTCGGGATTCAGGGCCTGAGCCAAGCCGAGGCAGCCACGCAAAAGGCGTTAGAATATGCGTCTGAGCGCAAACAAGGCCGCAGTCCTATTGAGGGCGGAACAGGGACTATTTTGGACCACGCTGATGTGCGGCGGAACATCATGACGATGAAAACGATGACATCCGCAGCGCGAGCGATTATTCTGGATGCGGCGGTCAGCACAGACTTGTCCAAAAGTTTGAGTGGTGACGCCGCGAGCGCGCAAGCCGCACGCGCAGCGTTTCTAACACCGATCGCCAAGGCTTTTGGCACTGATACCGGCTGCGAGGTGGCCGAGATTGGCGTGCAGGTGCATGGCGGGATGGGGTATATTGAAGAAACTGGCGCGGCGCAATTTTATCGCGACGTACGCGTCACCGCGATTTACGAGGGCACAAATGGCATTCAAGCCATGGATATGGTTGGCCGTAAATTGATGGATGGCGGCGTGGCGGCATTTGCATTGCTGAACGAAATTAGCCTGACGGCGGCGTTGGCTGAAACCACAGCCCCCGACTTGGCGGCATTTCTAGCAGGTGCAGAAATGAGCCTTAACGCAACAACCCACTGGATGGTTGATGCGCCGATGAATGACAGATTTGCAGGGGCGGCTCCGTTCTTGCGGGCGTTTGCGCTGGCGCTTGGCGGGCACTATTTGTTGAAGGCTGCGATGGTGGATGCCAGCCGTATGCCGTTCGCTCGATTCCATATTCGTCAAACAATGCAACAGGTTGATGCGCTTTGTAGTGCGGCGCGGGAAGGGGCCTCGACCCTTTATGCGCTGGATGCTGAAGCGCTTGGTGCTTAAGGAAACCGTGACATGATACATTTCCCCCACACGGAACCACCGAGCGAAGGTGAGGCCATTGAAGTGGCCGAAGGGGTTCTGTGGTTGCGTATGCCGTTACCTATGCGGCTTGACCACGTTAACGTTTATGCATTGGACGATGGCGACAGTTGGACGGTGATTGATACAGGGTTCAACAGTAAGCGCGGGCGTGAGATTTGGGAAAAACTGATGGCAGGTCCACTGAAGGGCAAACCAATATCGCGGGTATTGGTGACGCATCATCACCCCGATCACGTCGGCATGGCGGGCTGGTTGCAATCGGACCACGGCGCGGAGTTGTGGACGACACGCACGGCGTGGCTGTTTTCGCGGATGTTGACGCTGGATGTGCAGTCGGCTTTGACGGAAGAAACGTTGGCTTTTTATCGCGCTGCAGGGATGGGCGGGGCGGTTTATGATAAACGTAAGGCTGAGCGACCGTTTAATTTTTCAGACGTGGTTGCCCCGATGCCGTTGGGTTTTCAGCGGATCAAGCAGGGTGACGTATTGACCATTGGCGGACGTCGTTGGGAAGTACATATCGGGCATGGGCATGCGCCGGAACATGCAACGCTGTGGTCGCTGGATGATGATCTCGTGATTTCGGGCGATCAGATAATAGCGGGGATTTCATCTAATCTTGGGGTTTATGCGACGGAACCGGACGCTGATCCGGTAGGTGATTGGCTTGAGAGTTGCGAACGGCTGGGCGCTATGGCGCATGAAAAGCATTTCGTTTTACCGGGGCATAAGCTGCCATTCACCGGTTTGCCGGATCGGATGACGCAGTTGATAGAGAACCACCATAGCGCGTTGATACGATTGGAAAATCACCTTGAATTGCCACAGACAGCAGCGGAGTGTTTCGCACCGTTATTCAAACGCACCATCGGTGAGGGCGAATACGGCTTAGCATTGGTGGAGGCTTACGGGCATCTTAACCACCTACACCAAAGCGGGAAAATCCGGCGTGAACGGCGCGAAGACGACGCGTGGCTTTGGCAGAAGTCCTAAGCGACGACGAAGGGCCGCAGGTAATCCTGCTTTCATTCGTGCTGTTTTCATGCCAAACCATGAAAAACATAAAAACGGGAGAGTACAATGTCTGATCACGAACATGGTTCAATGGATGTCTACGACCAAGAGAAAACCTACAACGGCTTTCTGAAGCTTGGCAAATGGACCGCAATTATTTGCATAGCAATTGTGGCGTTTCTGGCCCTCACCAGCACCTAATATGGTGACGCATATGTGATGATTGGGCGCCAAATTCTGGCGCCTTTTCTTTTGGTGTTTCCCTTATAGATGTTATTGTCTACGTTCGTCTGACATTTTCAGGAGGGTGCTGTGTTTAAGCTTCGCACATTTATATCAATTATTTCACTTGTTGTATTGATGGCCTGCGAAGGGTCAGAGCGAAATGCACCGATTGCTTCTTCTATGGAAATTCAAGCAGCGGCATACGTAAGCCCGTTGCCTAATTCGATAACGCTTTTAACTATGGTTAAGGCGAGCGGCGATTTTGGCGAGCATTCGGGCATATTGATCAACGCATCGCAGCAGGTATTGTATGATCCTGCTGGAACGTTTCGGCATTCAACCAGCCCAAATGCGCGTGATGTGAATTATGGCATGCATCCTGCGATGGTGGATTATTACAAGTCCTACCATGCGCGGTACGGGTATTATGTGGTCGCACAGGAAATTCAGGTCTCGCCGGAGATCGCAGAGCTGGTTTTTCAACGTGCGATAGCCCAAGGAGAGACAGCGAAATTGCGGTGCGGTATTGCGGTTTCGTCCGTCTTGAACGGGCTGCCGATGTTCGCGGATATCCGGACGACCTATTATCCAGGGAAAATTATGGACAGTTTCGCCGAGGTTCCAAACGTGTCGACCACGTACGTTTACGAGGATGACGATGGCCAAAATTTGGATGGTTAAGTGGAATTGTTAGGATTTAATTAACATTTTAGACGCATTGTCGAGGTTTTCGGAAGGTGAAAACCTCGTGCGATTCTCTGTTTTCTTGTGTGGTTTTCTAGTTTTAGCGTCGTGTTCTTCGCCTGGGGGGCAGTTTCGCGGCGTTGATCCAGTGCGGGTTACCGTGGAGAGATCAGAGTTCGATGTCTATGTTTTGGGTGATCAAGTGCGAGTTATTCGGATGAGCTTTGAAATGTTGCCAACGATGACGGTAATCGGGCCCCTCGCGGTGGTCGCGATGGAGCAGGCAACGGGGTGCAATGTTATTAGCAGTTCGTTTTTCGGGGATCAGGCAATGGTGCAAGCGAGGGTCGCTTGTTAGATTTTGGCACAAAAAAACGGGCCACTAAGGACCCGTTTTCTGTATTAATGCATATAAATCAAGCAGCTGCGGCTTG
>JAGLUD010000450.1 GCA_023134935.1 Paracoccaceae bacterium
AAACATCATCAGGAATGGTGAATGGCGCATGTGGCCAACCCAGAACTTCACGGGCCAGTATAATCTCGTCATCGCCCAAAGCGGCGCCGTGAACACCAGAGGTGCCTTGCTTGTTTGGCGAACCATAACCGATGATCGTTTTACATGCGATCAGTGTCGGACGAGTTTCGTCGGAACGGGCTTCTTCAAGGGCAGCTGCAACTGCCTCTTTATCGTGGCCGTCTACCGAAATAACCTGCCAACCGCTGGCAGCAAAACGCGCCTGCTGGTTAGTCGATGTCGAAATATCCGTCGCACCATCAATAGTGATCGAATTGTCGTCCCACATCACAATCATCTTGCCCAGACCCATATGGCCAGCCATGTCGATTGCCTCGTGGCTAATGCCTTCCATCAGGCAGCCGTCACCAGAAATAACGTAGGTCCAGTGATCAACCATATCGTCGCCAAAACGTGCATTCTGCATGCGTTCAGCCAAGGCCATTCCTACAGCCGTCGCGATACCCTGACCCAGCGGGCCAGTTGTGGTTTCGATGCCGTCGGCATGACCGTATTCTGGGTGGCCCGCGGTGCGGTAGCCCATTTGGCGGAAGTTGCGGATCTGATCCATGTCCATATCGGCAAAACCAAGAAGGTGATGCATACTGTAAAGCAACATCGAGCCGTGACCTGCAGACAGTACAAAGCGATCCCGATCAGCCCATTTAGGGGCAGAAGGATCAATGTTGATGAAGCGGTTAAATAGAACCGCTGCCACATCCGCCATACCCATTGGCATGCCGGGGTGGCCGGAATTAGCAGCCTGAATCGCATCCATTGAAAGGGCGCGGATGGCGTTCGCCATATTTGTTTCGTTGGTCATTTCCAGAACTCCTTAAGCGCGACGAGAATTGTCAGCGAGACGCAAGATCAGTGGTGTCAGGATCAGCTGCATCGCCAAATCCATTTTCCCACCCGGTACAACAATCGAATTTGCGCGGCTCATCCAGGAACCTTCGATCATGTTGGTCAGGTACGGGAAATCGATACCACGTGGGTTTGTGAAGCGGATAACCACAAGACTTTCGTCCAAAGTCGGGATCGAACGCGAGATGAACGGATTGGATGTGTCAACGACAGGCACACGCTGGAAGTTGATATCCGTTTGGCTGAACTGCGGAGTGATGCATTTCACGTACGCATCCATGCGGCGCAGGATCACATCGGTGATTGCCTCGGTGGAATACCCGCGAACGTCGCGGTCACGGTGCATCTTCTGGATCCATTCCAGATTGATAACCGGCACAACGCCAACTTTCAGGTCAGCGTATTTGGCAACATTAATGTCGCCAGCGTTAACCGCACCGTGCAGACCCTCGTAAAATAGAATGTCAGAGCCTTCCTCAAACGGTGCCCAATCTGTGAATTCTCCCGAAGGTGTGCCCAATACTTTGGCCTCCTCGTCAGAATGCACATAATAGCGTGATTTACCGCCACCCGTTTCACCATACTCGCGGAATACACGTTCCAGTTCGCTCAGCTCGTTTGCATCGAGGCTGAAATGGCTGAAAGAATGATCGCCCGCAGCCAACCGTTTTTCCAACTCGGCCTTCATGTCGGCGCGGTTGAACTTGTGGAATGCGTCGCCTTCGATCGAAACGGCGGTGATTTTTTCACGGCGGAAAATTTGGTCAAATGTTGCTTTAACCGTCGAAGTACCCGCGCCGGAAGAACCAGTTACGGAAATGATTGGATGTTTGGTGCTCATGTCAAAAGGTCCTTATTAACCGCGGAAGAGACCACGTTTGCCGAACAGGGCAGAGGTCTCGTTTTCAGGAAGGTCGTAGTAGGTTGTTACTTTTTCCACTTTGTTGGCAGAGCCAAAAACAAAGGGGGTACGTCCGTGCAGCTCGTCGGCTTGCTGATTCATCAGCGTGTCGATTCCGTCCGTCGCCTTGCCGCCGGCCTGTTCAATCAGAAAAGCAATCGGCGCACATTCATATATCATCCGCAAACGACCACGTTTGTAGCCATCGCGGTCGTCGCCGGGATAAAGGAAGATACCGCCACGCGACAGAATTCGGTGCGTTTCCGCCACCAAAGACGCCACCCACCGCATGTTGAATTCACGCCCACGAGGGCCTTCGGTGCCATCAACCATGTCGTCAATATAGGCGCGAACAGGGCGCGGCCAGTGACGGTAGTTCGAAGCGTTAATTGCGAACTCGGATGATTCCGCCGGAATTTGAACGCGGCGCTCAACCAACAGGAACTCACGTGTGCGCGTATCTAGCGTGAACTGCATGGTACCATCACCAAACGTCACTACCAGACCGCCTTGCGGTCCGAAAATGAAGTAGCCACCGGCAATTTGATCGCGCGCTGGGCGAAGAAAGCTAGCGTCTTTATCCTCAACAGCAGGGAAGATCGAAAAGATCATGCCAATGGAAACGTTAACATCGATATTCGAAGAGCCATCCAGCGGATCAATCGCTAGTGCCAGATTGCCGGCGCCGTTCAGCTCGACAACTTCGTCTTGCTCCTCGGATGCATACCAGCGCACTTGCGTGTCTTTCAGCGCGACCATGTAAGCATCGTCCGCAATCAGATCGAGTGCTTTCTGGCCGTCCCCCCCAAGGTTCGTACCAACCGCCGCCGCCAAATCGCCAGCAAGTGGTCCGTCAGCAATTGTCTGGGCAAGTTTCTCAGACACATCAGCCAACGCCAGCATCACTGGCATCAACTCGGCGGGGATGTCCGCTGTATCTTTTAGCAAAGTATGCTCGGCCATTTAGTTTGTTCTCCGGTCATATTAGGTTGTCCTAATACTTGGCAGAGATTCGAAAAAAGGAAATTGAATTTTTTCTGTCTTGTGTTAAAATAAATTTATGACACAGATGAATGCGATAACCCTGAAACAGCTTCGCGCGCTCGCAGCAGTGGACGTGCGCGGCTCCATCACGGCGGCGGCGGATATGTTGAACCTGACCGTGCC